>CAZQLI010000134.1:0-5731 GCA_964594145.1 uncultured Sphingomonas sp.
ATCTGGGCGATGCCCTTCGCCGACATGTTCGCCTGGTTGAAGAAAATGCGGCCGAAATGGTCGCGGTCCGGGAAGACCTCGGCCTGGTGCGGGAGGTTCGCGCCGCCAGAATCGACGAGATAGATGCACGGCAGGCGATTGGCTTCGGCGATCTCCTGGGCGCGGAGATGCTTCTTCACCGTCATCGGGAAATAGGTGCCGCCCTTCACCGTCGCGTCATTGGCGACGATCATGACCTGCCGCCCGGAGACCCGGCCAATGCCGGCGATCATCCCGGCGCCCGGCACTTCCCCCCGGTAAAGGTCGCAGGCAGCAAGCTGACCGATTTCCAGGAAGGGCGAACCCGGGTCGAGCAGCCGCTCGACGCGTTGCCGCGGAAGGAGCTTGCCCCGTGCAATGTGCCGTTGACGGTGTTTTTCCGTGCCGCCCTGGGCGGCCCTTGCAACGTCCGCCCGGAGCTGCCCGGCAAGTGCGCGGTTGTGCGCTGCCCGGGCGCGCGACTGTTCGGACGACAGGTCAATCTTCGTATCGAGGCGCGGTGCGCTCATTCCTGCCAGTCCTTCGTTGTCGAGTGCCGAGCTCCAAGTCGCGTAGCGGTCTCCGTGCAAGTTGCAAAGCCGTGCATCCGCTGCCCGACCAGGCCAGGGCGACGCGATGCCTGCCTCACGCCCCGATCAGTTCCCGCCCGATCAGCATGCGGCGGATTTCGTTGGTGCCGGCGCCGATGTCGAGCAGCTTCGCATCGCGCATGTAGCGCTCGACCGGCCAGTCCTTCGTATAGCCAGCGCCGCCGAGAGCCTGTACTGCCTCGCCGGCTACCTTGAAGGCGCTCTCGCTCGCCAGGAGAATTGCGCCTGCCGCGTCGAACCTCGTCGTCCTTCCGGCGTCACAGTTTCTCGCGACCTGGTAGACATAGGCCCGGGCGCTGTTGAGCGCGACATACATGTCGGCGACCTTGGCCTGCATCAGCTGGAAGGCGCCGATCGGCTTTCCGAACTGCTTGCGTTCACGGACGTAGGGAATGACGACGTCGAGGCACGCCTGCATGATGCCGAGCTGGATGCCGGCAAGCACGGTCCGTTCATAGTCGAGCCCGCTCATCAGCACCGAGACGCCGCCGTTTTCGGGGCCCATGATATTTTCTGCCGGGACAAAACAATCCTCGAACACCAGCTCGCTGGTCGGCGACCCGCGCATGCCCACCTTGTCGATCTTCTGGCCGATGGAAAAACCCTCCATCCCCTTCTCGATGAGGAAGGTGGTGATGCCGCGGCTGCCTTCTTCGGGCGATGTCTTGGCATAGACGACGATGACGTCGGCATAGGCGCCGTTGGTGATCCAGAACTTGGTGCCGTTCAGCCGGTAGCCGTTCCCGGACTTTTCGGCCTTGAGTTTCATCCCGACGACGTCGCTCCCCGCCCCCGCCTCGCTCATCGCAAGCGCCCCGACTTTTTCGCCGCTGATGAGCCCGGGCAGATATTTGCGCTTCTGCTCCTCGTTCGCCCAGCGCCGGACCTGGTTGACGCAAAGGTTCGAGTGAGCACCATAGCTCAAGCCGACCGACGCCGAGGCGCGTGCCACTTCCTCCTGGGCGACGACATGTTCAAGGTAGCCAAGGCCAAGGCCGCCCCATTCCTCCTCGACCGTGATGCCATGGAGCCCAAGCTCGCCCATCTTCGGCCAGAGGTGCCTTGGAAACTCGTCCTTCTCGTCGATTTCCGCCGCGATCGGAGCGATCTGTTCCCGTGCAAAGCGCTCGGTGGTTCCGCGGATCATGTCCGCCATCTCTCCAAGGCCAAAATCGAGGCCGGGCATGTCGCTCATCAATTTTCTCCTGTTGCCGGGCCGCTAGCAGAGTGCGGGTCAACTTGAAAAGCCGGCCGCCTTCCTGGCCGGATCGTCCGCCCGACAGGCCACTCCCCGGGCTTCCGCAGTGGATAAGAGTGGCGGATTGCAACGGACCTGATTGAACCGGCGGTCCGGGAAGCTTATGTGCGGTGCAGCAACTTCCAGATTGAGCGAGATTAGCCCATGTCCAGCGACCAGATCGTCATTCTTTCCGCAGCCCGCACCCCGATGGGATCGATGCAGGGCGCGCTCGCCGATGCTTCCGCGACCGATCTCGGCGCAACGGCCGTCAAGGCCGCAGTCGAGCGGGCCGGCGTGAAAGGCGACGAGATTGATCGCATCTACATGGGATGCGTCCTTCCTGCCGGCCTCGGCCAGGCGCCCGCCCGCCAGGCGGCGATCAAGGCCGGCCTGCCAAAGTCGGTCCAGGCGACCACCGTCAACAAGGTCTGCGGATCGGGCATGCAGACGGTGATCATGGCGGAAGAAGCGCTGAAGGCCGGCAACGCCGACCTCATCGTCGCGGGCGGCATGGAGTCGATGACCAATGCGCCCTATCTCCTCAAGAAGCATCGCTCCGGTGCGCGCATCGGACATGACATGGCTTACGACCACATGTTCCTCGACGGCCTCGAGGATGCCTATGAGCCGGGCCGGGCGATGGGCACCTTTGCCCAGTGCACCGCCGACGAATATCAGCTGACCCGCGAAGAGATGGACAATTTCTCCATCGAGAGCCTGTCGCGCGCCAAGTCGGCGATCGACAGCGGCGCCTTCAAGGCCGAGATCGTCCCAGTGGTGATCCAGGGCCGCGGCGGCGAGACGGTGGTCGACACCGACGAGGCCCCGGGACGCGGGCGCCCGGACAAGATCCCGACGCTGAAGCCGGCATTTGCCAAGGACGGCACGATCACGGCCGCCACCAGCTCGTCCATTTCCGATGGCGCAGCGGCGCTGATCCTCACCCGCCAGTCCGAGGCCGAGGCCAAGGGGCTCAAGCCGGTCGCTCGGATCGTGGCGTCTGCAGCGCATGCACGCGAGCCGTCCGAGTTCACCATTGCCCCTGCCGGCGCGATGGAAAAGGTTCTCGCAAAGGCCGGGTGGAGCGTCGACGACGTCGACCTTTGGGAAGTCAACGAGGCCTTTGCCTGCGTTGCCATGTTCGCGATGCGTGACCTTGGGATCCCGCACGAGAAGATCAATGTTCACGGCGGAGCCACTGCGCTCGGCCACCCGATCGGCGCCAGCGGCGCCCGGCTCATCGTCACGCTGATCGGAGCGCTGAAGGCCAAGGGCAAGAAGCGGGGCGTCGCGAGCCTCTGCATCGGCGGAGGCGAGGCCACCGCCGTCGCGGTGGAACTGGTCGACTGACGATCACGTCGCGGGCCCGGTCGGCCCGCGACGATTTTCCCGGAAAAAGGAACGAGCGCCTGCCCTCGCCGGCGCCGCTTTCAAGGGTCAGGCCGTCTCGAGCAGTCCCTCCTCGGACATTGCCTTGATCACCGCGGGACGCTGGGCGACGCGCCTCACGAAGGCGGAGACGCTTGGCCATTCGTCGAGCGAGATGTCGAAGGCCCTTGTCCAGCTGAGGATGACGAACGCATAGGCGTCCGCAACGCTGAACTGGTCACCGAACAGATAGTCGCGCCCGTCGCCGAGCAGATATTCGACATGGCCAATCCGGCTGCGCAGCTTCTCGAGCGCGGCGTCGCGGGCCGCGCCCTCGAGCGGGCCGAAGAAGGGGCTGAACGCCTTGTGAAGCTCGGACGAGAGGAAACCCAGCACCTCGTGCAGCCGGGCATCACTTAGCGAGTCTCCGGTCGGTGCAAGGGCACCGGGCTTGAGGGCCGCAATATAGGGCAGGATCGCCCCGTTCTCCGTCAGTATCTCGCCGCTGTCCAGCTCGAGGGCCGGGACATAGCCAAGGCGGTTGATCTCGCGGAAATCGCGCCCGTCCTCCGTCTTCTTGGCACGGATGTCGGTCTTCACCAGCTCGACCGGCCGGTCGATTTCGAGAAGGGAGATGTGCGACGCCATCGAACAGGCGCCGGGGGAATAATAAAGCTTCATGGCAATCTCCTTTTCAGCCTTGGAACCAGAACCAACTGGGTATGACGGTATCCTTGGACAAGCAGGTTTCTTGCAGATACCGGCTTTTCGGGTTACCCCCGGGAAAGCTGGTTTCGCCGGCCTGGCGAGTGTCGAGAAACGAGGAAAGGCAATGTTGAAAGTCCGCCGGAACCAAAGTCCTCCGCCGCCCGGTGGCTGTCCATTGTCGGAATGCATGACCGTATTGAAGGGCGCCTGGACTCCCCATGTCATCTGGCATCTGCGCGGCGGCCCGAGGCGGTTCAATGAGCTGAAGGTCGACATACCCCCGATTTCCGCCAAGGTGCTTTCGGCCCGGCTCCGCGAACTCCAGGAGCGCGGGGTGGTCGCCCGCCAGGTGCTCGAGACATCCCCGCCCTCGGTGGAGTATCGGCTGACCGACCTCGGCGCCCAGCTGGTCCCGGCGCTCGAGGCGATTGCCGAGGTTGGCTACCGGCTCAACAATCCGCGGCCGGCGAGAACAGGCGGCAAGCCGATGGTCGCGCTCTCCTAGCCCTTGCCCGCATAGGCCAGGCATTCGAGCTCGACCAATGCTCCAAGGGCCAGGCCATCGGCGCCGAAGGCGCTGCGGGCCGGGAATTTCTGCCCGTCGAAATAGCTGACATAAACGGCGTTGAACGCCGGCCAGTCGGCCATGTCCTTGAGCATCACGGTGCACTTGACGATATCGTCGAAACCAAGGCCCTGGCGCTCGAGGACCCGGCCGATGTGGTCCATTGCCTCGCGCGCCTGGGCCTCGATGCCCTCGGGCAGCGCCCCATCGGCTGCAACGCCGATCGCCCCGGAAAGATAGACCATGTCACCGACGCGCACCGCGTCGGAAAAAGGCAGCCGCTTTCCCCCGTGGGTTGGAGCGCCGATGTGCTCGATGCCGGTTCGTCCAGAAGCCATTGCGAAGCCAGTAAGGACTATTCAGCCGCCCGGCGCAATTGCCTCAGTCGTCAAACTCTTCTCCAGCGCTTGCGCCCCAGATGTCGCCCTGCGCGATCCAGCCGCTGCGCTTCCCGATCTTGATCCGGCACCAGTCGCCGTCACATTTTTCAAGCCGGCCCACGACCCCGGGCTCGGCGCGGTAGCGGACCGGTGAGGCCGCATCGGGGCGGGTATGAAGGTCCCGTGGGCTGCCTGGCCGGACGATCCCGGTTCGCCGGTCGCTCAAGAGCGTGACCAGCATCCATCCCTGCTGGCCCTCGGAGTCCTCGATCTTCCGCCAGTTGGGGTAGACCTGCACCACCCTGATCGGAAGGTCGCGACGCTTGTACAGCCAGATGCCCGGATAATTGCGCCCTGGCCCGGTACGCATCATCGCTTCGCCGCTGGCAATGGACGCCCAGTAAGGCGGCTTTCGCTCCTGTGCGCTCGCGACGCTCGCAAGCGACAGGAGGACGGCAATCGCCAACCCCCGCTTCAGCATCAAGCGCCCGTCAGGATACGGTCAACGAGCTGCTTTACCGTTGGAACGAAGCCGTTCGAATAGAAGGGATCATTCTTGAAACGGAAGGCCGAGTGACCCGCGAACATCAGATTCTGTTCCACGTCGCCGCCGTGGGCGATGTCCTGCAGCGTTTTCTGGATGCAGAAGCTGCGGGGATCGGCAAGCCGACCGGTCGAGTTCTTCTCATTGTCGGCCCAGCTCGAGAAGCTGCACTGCGACAGGCAGCCCATGCAGGCGGCCTGGTCGGCGCGGATCTGCTTTTCCTCCTCGGGCGTGACGAATACGAGCGTATCGTCCGGGGTCTTCATCGCGTTGGTGAAGCCCGCGCCATACCATTCG
>CAZQLI010000135.1:0-5705 GCA_964594145.1 uncultured Sphingomonas sp.
CAACCATCACGCTAATCAAGCTTTCGGAGGCGCATCGAGACCGAGGTCGAGCCCGACCGCCGTCCGCAGGAACGCGAGCGGCTCAATGCGCTGGCGGCTTTTGTCGAAGCCGCTACCTGCCGCCGCGCCATCCTGCTTCGCCATTTCGGCGAGGACCCGCCCGAGCAATGCGGCAATTGCGACAATTGCCTGGAGCCGCCCGCGATGATCGACGTGATCACGGTCGCGCAGAAGCTGCTCAGCGCCGCCTTCCGGACCGAGATGCGCTTCGGTGTGGCGCACTTGGCCGCGGTGCTCGGCGGCGATGACAATGAGAAGGTGCGCCAGTTCGGCCATCACCGACTGTCGGTGTTCGGAATCATGGATGCCGAGGAACTGGCACTGGTCCGGCCGGTCGCGCGCTCGCTGCTCGCCCGCGATGCGCTTCGTGCGGACGAATATGGCGGTCTCAGCTTCGGGCCGGGGGCCAAGCCGATCCTGAAGGGCGAGCAAGAGCTTCTGATCGCCGTTCCGCCCAAGCGCCAGCGTCAGTCGCGGCGGGGCAAAACCGGCTATCCGCACGATCCCTTGTTCGAGGCCCTGCGCGCCTGGCGGCGCGATCGGGCGAAGGAACAGAATGTGCCGCCCTACGTCATCTTCCACGATTCGACGCTCCGCGACGTGGCGGCGGCGAAACCGTCTTCACTCTCCGCGCTTTCGCGGATCGAAGGGATCGGCGATACAAAGCTTCAGCGCCATGGCGAGTCGCTGCTGGACGCGCTGGCCACGGCGATGGAGAGGGACGATGCAACGGCAGCTTGACGAGAAGACACTGGTCGACGGCCAGATCGCCCCAGGCGACGTTGCAACGCTGAAGGCGTTGGGCGTGACGCTGATCGTCAATAACCGGCCCGACGGCGAGGATGCCAACCAGCCGACCAGCGACGAAATCGAAGCCGCGGCCAAGGAACATGGTCTCGACTATCGGCACGTGCCGATCGCGCGCGGGCTCGGCCCGTCCGACATTGAGGCGATGCGCGAGGCGATGCATTCGGTCGGCGAAGGCAAGCTGTTCGCCTTCTGCCGCTCGGGCAATCGTTCGACCCTCGCCTGGGCGGTAGCAAAGAGCGAGGATGGCGCATCGAGCGAGGAGCTTCATCGCCAGGCGAACGAGGCCGGGTTCGATTTGGGACCGATCGCCCATTTGTTGCGGGATTAGGACTCCTTGTCCGCGTCCAGGATTGCAGACGCGTCCTCAAACTCCTCGTCGAGCACCATCAGGCGCACTTCGAGCGGGAAGCCGTCGGCGTAGCCGTAGCTCGTCGCGTCAAAAAGCATGACGTGGAAGCCATGGCTTTCCAGGAATGTGCGGGCAATTTGGCCTTCAATGGGAATCGAGTAGCGCCGGAGTTCGACCAGGCTCATGCGGCGGTGCCACCCACCGTCAGCCCGTCGATCAGCAGAGTCGGCTGGCCCACGCCGGCGGGGACCGATTGGCCGGCCTTGCCGCAAATCCCGACGCCTTCGTCGAGCGCCATGTCGTTGCCGATGCCCTTGACCCGGGTCAGAACGCTCGGCCCGTCGCCGATCAGCGTGGCGCCCTTGATCGGGGCGCCGAGCTTCCCGCCCTCGATCCGGTAGGCCTCGGTGCAGGAAAAGACGAACTTGCCGCTGGTGATGTCGACCTGGCCGCCGCCGAAACTCTTGGCGTAAATTCCGTTCTTTACCCGGGTGACCAGCTCGGCCGGGTCGTCGCTGCCGCCAAGCATGAACGTGTTGGTCATCCTCGGCATGGGTGCGTGGGCGAAGCTTTCGCGACGGCCGTTGCCGGTCGGCTCCATGTCCATCAGCCGGGCGTTGAGCCGGTCCTGGAGATAGCCCTTGAGAATGCCATCCTCGATCAGCACGGTTCGACCGGTGGGCGTGCCTTCATCGTCGATGCTGAGCGATCCGCGGCGCTGTTCGATCGCGCCCTCGTCGATGACCGTGACGCCTGGAGCCGCAACCCGCTCGCCGATACGCCCCGAGAAGGCGGACGTCCCCTTGCGGTTGAAATCCCCTTCGAGGCCATGGCCGACGGCCTCGTGGAGCAGCACCCCGCACCAGCCCGGGCCGAGGACTACCGGCATTTCCCCGGCGGGAGCAGATATGCTCTCGAGGTTGACCAGCGCCTGGGCAAGTGCCTCGTCGATCGCCCGGTTCCAGGTCGAAGGTTCAAGCAGCTGGTCGTACAGGTAGCGGCCGCCCATTCCGAAACTGCCGGTCTCCCGGCGGTCGCCCTGTTTTGCAACGATCGAGACATTGAGCCGGACCAGCGGCCTGACGTCCGTTGCGACAAAGCCGTCGGCGCGGACTATCTCGACCACCGACCAGCTTCCCGAAAGCGCGACGCTGACCTGCGCAACCCTTGGGTCACGCGCCCTCGCGGCGGCATCGATCGCCTGGCAGAGCTCGACCTTCGTTGCGAACGGGATCGCCGACAGCGGGTCTTCCGAACCATATAATGCACGGTTGGTCCGGGCCGGCGGCTCGGCCCGTGCTCCCCTTGCCGGATCGAGCAGTTTCAGCGTCTGGGCGGCACGCTCGATGGCCTCGGCGCTGATCTCGTTGGCATGGGCGAAGGCCGTGGTCTCGCCGGTGATGCCGCGCAGCCCGAAGCCCGAGGCGCTATTGAAGTCCGCGGTCTTCAGCCGCCCGTCATCGAAGCCGAACGCCTCGCTGACCCGGTGCTGGAGATAAAGTTCGCCATCGTCGTGGGCCGAAAGATGCTTCGCCGCGAGCGAGGCGGCCTCGGCCGGGTCGAGGCTTCGATAAAGGAGATCGCGCGGGTTCACGAAGCCTGCGGCTGGTCGGCCGGCCCGCCTTCGATCACGAAGCGACGGTCACAATAGCCGCAGTCGACAAAGCCCAGCTCGTCATCGATCTGGTAATAGACCCGGGGGTGGCCGAGCGCGGGGTCTACCTGGCCTGAGCCGTCGCAATAGACACGGTGGCTCTTGGTCCGGATGAGTTCGGGAGGCGGTTGCATGGGAATGTCCCCTAGCAACCGCCTCCCGTCGCTTCAATAAGAGTGGGGTCTTATTCGAAGCTTAAAGATATTCGGCAGTTACCTGGAACTGGGCGGTGTAGAGGCCATTGGCCTGGTTGGCGCCAATCGCGAATGTACCGCCGACTCCGATTTCGAAGGTTCCGGTCGCGTCGAGCGTCACAGTCGTCGACTGTCCGCCGCCGCCGCTGAAATTGAGGCTGGTGATTGCGATGTTGTTGCCGGCGCTGGTCAGGACGCCAGGGTAGACGAGGTCGAGATCAACCTGCTGGCCGGGGGTTCCCGCGCCGGAAAAAAGGGCGCGGTTTCCGGCAGCCGGGCCGGCGGCAATGCTCACCAGGGTCCGAAAGCCGGTGTCGGCATTGATGCTGACGCTCCCGGCGGTGGCACCGGAAATGACCGTTCCGAAATCGAGGTCGTCCACCCGGCTCAGTGTCAGCGGCTGGAGGACGAGCCCGCGTGCCTCGGCCGTCGCCGAAACTGTCTGCGCCTGCGCCGGAAGGGCGAAGGCAAAGGTGGCGGCGGCTGCCGCGAATATGAATTTAAAGCGCATTTTTCTGGTTCCCCACACGTTGATCGTGCCGGGCCAGTGTCGCGAATCACGCCTTCACAGGCTTTCAATGCAATGGGTTTCCAGAAATTTACCGCTACGTCTTAACCGGTTCGGGCCCGACATCGGGGCACCATCCGCTCAATCTGCCCTCGGTACGGCGGCAAGGCGCCCCGGCAGGGTTAAGAGGATTTCCACCATGGCCATTAAGCGAATCGCTTATTGTCCGCTCCGGCTTTCCCGCGACCAGCGCCATCGCTATGCGACTCATGCATGAACGAGCCGGCCATCAGCATCAAGCAGCTGTCGAAGACCTACAGGGCCAGGGGCAGCGAGCCCAAGCGGGCGCTGGACGAGGTCAGTTTCGATGTTCCCCGCGGCCAGATCTTCGGCCTTCTCGGCCCCAACGGAGCCGGGAAATCGACCTTGATCAACATCCTTGCCGGGCTCGTCGTGAAGACGAGCGGCAGCGCGTCGATCTGGGGCTTCGACATCGACGTGCATCCGCGCAACGCCAAGCGCTCGATCGGCATCGTCCCCCAGGAAATATTGTTCGATCCCTTCTTCACCCCGCGCGAGGCGCTCGAGATCCAGGCCGGCCTCTACGGCGTGAAGCCGGCCGAGCGGATCACCGACGCGCTGCTCGCCGCCGTCCATCTCACCGACAAGGCCGAGGCCTATGCAAGGACGCTGTCGGGCGGGATGAAGCGGCGCCTGCTCGTCGCCAAGGCGATGGTCCATTCTCCCCCGATCCTCGTGCTGGACGAGCCGACGGCCGGGGTCGACATCCAGCTTCGCCAGCAGCTCTGGGACTATGTGCGCGGCCTCAACCGCCAGGGCGTGACCGTCGTCCTCACCACCCATTATCTCGAGGAAGCCGAGCAGCTCTGCGATCGCATCGCGATCATCAACCATGGCCGGCTGATCGCCAATGAGCCGACCCGCCAGCTGATTGCAAAGGCCCAGGACAAGGCCGTGGTCGTGGAGGTCGACCGCGACCTCGGCTCGCCCCCGGACGCCGCATGCTTCGAACGGATCGACGTGACCGGTCCGCGCACCGTCGAGATCACCTATCGCAAGGACAAGGTGAACGCCGGCCAGGTTCTCGACGCATTGCAGCGCGACGGCTTCGGGATCGTCGACGTCTCGACCCGCGATCCCGACCTCGAGGACGTGTTCCTGAGCCTGACCCGCGAGGCCGCCGCTTGAGCGCCCGCCAGTTCGACGTGCTCGTCGTCGGCTCGGGGGCCGCCGGCCTTACCGCCGCGCTTCACCTCGCCGCGCGACTCAGGGTCGGAGTGATCGCCAAGGGCCGGCTGAGTGACGGTGCCACCGGCTGGGCTCAGGGCGGGATCGCCGCAGTGCTTGAGGAAGGCGACAGTTTCGAGGCCCATGTCCGCGACACGATGATCGCCGGCGCAGGCCTCAACAACCGGGCCATCGTCGAGCATGTGGTGAGCGAGGCCCCGGCGGCAATCAATGCGCTGACCGGCCTTGGCGTTCCCTTCGCGATGGAAGGCGGGGCCCTCCACCTGACCCGCGAGGGCGGTCACAGCCACCGCCGGATCGTCCATGTCGCGGACGCGACCGGCTGGGCAGTCCAGCAGGCGCTCGAGAAGGCCGCGGCTGCAAACCCCAACATCACCCTCATCCCCGACATGGTCGCAATCGACCTCATCACCGGCCGGCATGCCGCGGAATTTTCGACCAGCGGCGAGGTCCATGGTCTCTATGCCTACAGCAAGGAACGCGAGGCAGTCGAAACGCTGACCGCCCGAGCGACGGTGCTTGCAACCGGGGGGGCCGGAAGGGCTTATTTATTCTCGACCGCTCCGAGGGGCGCGACCGGTGACGGCATTGCCATGGCCTGGCGGGCAGGGTGCCGCATCTCCAACATGGAATTCATGCAGTTCCACCCGACCTGCCTCTATAATCTCGACGTCAAGAATTTCCTGATCACCGAGGCCGTCCGGGGCGAAGGCGGGGTGCTGAAGCACCCGCTCACGGGGCATCGGTTCATGCCGGACTATGATTCCATGGCCGAGCTGGCGCCGCGCGACATCGTCGCCCGCGCGATCGACCATGAAATCAAGCGGGACGGGCTCGATGTCGTCCACCTCGACATCAGCC
>CAZQLI010000136.1:0-5585 GCA_964594145.1 uncultured Sphingomonas sp.
ACAAGCTTGCCGCCCATGCGGCGGACCTTGCCAAGGGCCATCCCGCTGCACGGCTGCGCGACGATGCGCTATCGCGGGCAAGGTTCGAGTTCCGCTGGCGCGACCAGTTCAACCTCAGCCTCGATCCCGATACCGCCGAGGAATATCACGACCAGACGCTACCCGCCGAGGGGGCCAAGACGGCGCACTTCTGCTCGATGTGCGGCCCGAAATTCTGCTCCATGAAAATCACTCAGGAAGTGCGCGAGTTCGCACGCCTCAACCCGCCGCAAGCCGCTGCCGGGGAAGCCGCCAGGCCTGGCGAGGAAGCTGGCGATGACATCGACACGGGATTTGCCGAGATGAGCAGGCGCTTCCACGACGAGGGCGGCGAAATTTACGTGCCGCTGGAAGGCGAAGCGGCGCGCTGACGCTCAGAAATAGGCGATCAGCGCGATGCTGAGACCTGCATAGATGGTGATGACCACCCAGAAGTAGCTGGGCGACTTGTCACGCGTGACCAGCCGTGCGCGGGGGCCGGAACTCGCCCAGACCCTTCCGGTGGCGGCGGCGACCAGCGTGTAGGCCCCGGTCGCGATCCCGAGGATGTCGAACATCACTTGCCGGTGATGAGTTCAACGAGCAGCTTGATCACTCCGACCGCAAGGCCCGCCAGCACCAACGGCACTGTGACCACGGCAAGGAGACCGAGCCCGACCGGGTTGCCGTCGGCTGGTCCGAGAAGCACGTATAAAAGCAGCGGCCCAATGCCGCATGCACCGCCGACCAGCGTCCACTTGATGATCTGGCCGCCGGTAATTCCGTTTTCCAGTCGTCCCTCGGACTCGATCATGGCCATTGCCCTCCTCTCGCCTGGGAGGCCCATTCTATTCCACGCCAACTGAGGAAAAGCTTAACGGGGGCCGGACAGCTCAAGAGTGTCAGGTGCGCCGCAGTTTCTCGGCTACCAATTCTTCACCATTGAAGCGGCAGTATCCGTGGCTTCGTGGGAGAAATTCGCCATGGCAGAAGATAATAAGGGCCAGGTGGAACGGAGGCGCGCGGCCAGGGCCGCTCTTCATCTCAGCGCGACGCTGCGCGAGGGAAGCCGAAAGGCCGAGGCACGGGTAATCGACATGTCGACTCACGGCTGCCGCGTCGAATGTTCCTGCGTGGTGGCCGACGACAGCTGGGTCTGGCTGGCGATCGAGGGCCTTCAGAGCCAGCGCTGCAGGGTCGTCTGGCATTGCGAGGAATTCATCGGCCTCGAGTTCGGGACACCGCTTCTGGAAGCGGTATTCGAGCGGCTGCTCGACGAACAGAAGCAGCTCCCCGAAGGCGCGATCAAGGATCTCCGAAGCATCGCCAGCCGGACTCACTGGCTGGCCCGCAAGGCGGACGAGGAGGATATTGCGGTGCTCGCCGATATCTCGAGGCAATGCGCCGAGCAGGCGCTTGTCGAGGGACTGAGGCTGGGCGCTCGCCGCCAGGTCGACTGAATCGGTTCGCCAGGTCGGGTCGAGAGCCGGCCAGCGGCCCTCGCCTATGCCCCGTTCAGCAGCTCGGGGATTCCCCCCGCCTGTTCGATGCGCTCGATCAGGGTGCCGCGCGGAAGCTCCTCTTTCAGCGCCCAGGCGAGCACCGCCTCGAACTGCCTGATGGTCGGCTCGTCGCACAGGCCATTGAAGGCAAGCGAGGCGACGGGCGCCATCGGCGCTCTCAGCTGGATCTTCATACCCTCGGCCTCGACCAGCCGGAGATATTCCTCGGGGCTGGTCTCGGCATCGAGCGCGAAGTCGTAGGCTGCGCTCAACCCCTCGTGGAGCGCCCTGGTCGCGCGGGCCTGCGCCTCCCTGGCCTCGTCGGCCCTTGCGCGTACTTCTGTCAGCTTGTCCTGCAACTTGCCCTCCTGTTTTGACAGGGACGTTTGGCGAGAGCCGCTATCTTCCGCCGGCGCTTCGGCCACCGGAGCCTCCTGCGACGCCGCGTCCTGCGGCGGGCTTTCTTCGGGCGGGGCCGGCTCATCTTCGATGGATTGCGGCGAGGCCCCGGTTCCCTCGGATTGGTCGCTGTCGGCAGTGAGCGGAGCGGGTTCGCTCGCCTGCTGTGGGTCCCTGGATGTCCCGGACGCCTCCTGTTCGAGGGATAGCTCGCCTTCGCTCACCGATTGCAACTCCGCCTCGCTATCGGCGGATGCCTCGGTCGCGGGTGGATCCTCGCTTTCATCGGCCTGAAGCGACGGATGATCGATGCTGACCTCGTCGGCGGCCTTGATCCCCTGGCCATAGAAGCCGGCGAGATTGGCGATGCCCTCGATCAGCTTCGAAAAGCCAGGACCAGTTTTTGACTGTTCGGCCGACGGCACGTCGACCACCGCCTCCGGGGGAGCCGGATCGGGTGCCGCGAGGGCGTCATCCGGTTCATCGGCCAATTCCTCCGTTTGTGCAGCCTGGTTCGCCGTTTCCGGAACCACGTCGGGCTGGTCGGGTTCCGCCTGGTCTTGCACGACGCCGGCGCCCGTTTCGCCCTGGTCGGCTCTGGCGGCGGCAAGCTCGGCTTCCATGTCGCTCCCGGTCTCGGCAGCAGGCTCGACCGGGGCCCTGTCCACCGCTGGCGTCGAGCCACCGATGCTGCTCGTTTCGACGGTCACGAACGCATAGACATAGTCGACCCACGAGCCGCAGCTGCTCAGCGGGAGGAGGGTGACCCAGCAACGGGTAAGCCCCGTTGCCGTACTGAAATTTTCCTCGAAGGCGAGGAAGTCCCTCGAGATGGCGACGATCGGGAGCTTTCGGGCGATGCTCGACAATAGGGAAGGACTCGGCGCGTCTATCAGTCGCTGGACCCCGACATGGCCTGCAAGGCCGTCGCCGAGATGCCGGATCTCAGCGTCCTGTCCGCCGCCGATCAGCTCGAACAGGATCGATTGCGGGCCCGCGTCCGAGATTTCGAGTGGATCGAGATCGTGGAGCGGCGGGAACTCCTTGTCGCCGCGAATGGACAGCCAATAGTCGAGTACGGTTGCATGCCTGGCTCGTTCCGGGTCGGCGATCGTTCGCAGCGAGGTAAGCAGCGTTTCTGCCGTCGACTGCCCGGCTGCTTCCAGTCCCGGTTCGGCCGCACCCATCTCACCCTCCGCTGTTTTTTTCTTGGCGGAAAGTTGTGCGCCCCTCTTCTTAGGAAAGGGTAAAGGCCGGGATTGAGGCTTTAAGCGTAGCGAAGCCGGGCCTCTGGAACCCGGCAAAGCTCGTTCAGATAATCATAGCCGATGATCGTACGGCCATCGGGGTCTTCGATCCCGTCGAGCTGGAACCGGCGCTCGCCGTAAAGCTCGCGCCCATAGGCAACTGCCTCGTCGATCGACGGGAATTCGAGAAAATCATTCTCGCCTTCGCGCGGTCCATCAAGAAGCAATAAAACGAGCCGAACGGGCCGCAATGCGCCCTCCCCCATCATGCCGTCCTCGCCCGTTGGCGAGAAAGCCTGGAGCGCAATTTGTCACGGTTCGGCCCGTCTCGCAACGGATTCGCAATGAAATAGGATGGAAAGAGCGGCACATCGGTCACAGCTGCGGCGGCAAATGAGACCGCGCCGGGAGGCCGGCTTTTGAACCTGCCGGCCACCGGCGCTAGACGATGCGCACATTTGAGAGCGCCTGCTTGGGCGCCGGGTGGTCGACACCAGGAGGGAAAGCCGGATGAGTTCTGGGATGGGCCTTTTCAGCTATGGGACCCTTCAGCAGGAACGCGTCCAGTTGTTGACCTATGGCCGGCGCCTCGAGGGAACGGCTGACGCCCTTCGCGGCTTTCGCCTGGAAAGGCTGCCCGACAGGGACCCCGAGGCGGTCCGGATCAGCGGCCTCGAGAGCCACCTCGTGGTCCGGCCGACCCGTGATCAAAACGACCGGGTAGCGGGAATGGTCTATTTCCTGAGCGAAGAAGAGCTTGAAGCAACCGACCGGTACGAGGGGAGCGACTATCGGCGCGTGGTGCTGGAGCTGGAGTCCGGGCGCCGCGCCTTTGTCTATGTCGATCCCGAGGTCCGGGGAATGTCCACTATTTCCTGAGCGCCTTGCCAAGCTCGGGCCCAAGCCTTCCAGTCAGCCAGAGCCACCACATCCGGAAATCCGCGGCCAGTGACCAGAGCGGATAAGTGAAGGTCGCGGGCCGGTTCTTCTCCACCGCGAAGTGGGCGAGCCAGGCAAGGCCATAGCCCGCGACCGGAAGGACCAGCAGCCACGCCCATTTCCCGCTCAGCACCGCATAGAGGGCGATCCCGATGACGAGCGTCGTGCCGACATAATGAAGGGCGCGAGTCCGCGGTCTTGAATGCTCGCGCAGATAATGGGGCCAGAATTCGTCAAAGGACTGGTGCTCGCGGGCCATTGGCCAAGCCTGCCACCGAACGGCCGCCCGGGCAATATTGTCTCTCGCCTCGCCTTCTGGCCTGTCAGCAGAACCTTAGGGACTATTTCGCCTGTGCCCTGGTCGAACCGGCACTGGCGTTCGCGACGCGCCTCGCGCTTCTCTTGCCATGAAGCCAGCTCATGCCCTGTCCGAGTGTCATGACCGGGGTGAATCGGCCATGCTGGGAAGGTGTGAGCAGGTCGTTCACCTGGTCGTCGAGCACGAAAAAGCCGCTGCTGGTTTTCGCCAGGAGGAGAATATGGGCTCCCCGCGTCGAATGACGACCAACGCTGATGTAGAGGTCCTTCGGATTGAACCCGGCGGCTTTCAGGACCTGCATCTTGGCGATGGCGATGTCTTCGCTGTCCCCGGTCCCGCGCCTCAGCGTCTCGCCGGCATTGGCCCAGAAATCGGCGACGCCCATATTGTCGAGATCATGCATCCAGCGAACGCGCGAGTTGATTTCACGCTGGACCGTCCGAAGCTTGGCCATGGGGTCGAGAGTCCTGGCTGCCGCGGCCAGGCGCTGGACCAGCGGATCGGCCGTGTCTGTCGAAGCCACTCTCCGGAAGCGCGCGTCATAAAAGGTCACGCCGGCATTGAGAGCGACCGTCCCGAACACGTCGGGGCTGTCAGGCCGGTTGAGGATCATCGGGTGGGTGGCCGCTCTTGCTCGCCTGGCCTTCGGGTCGAGGATGAGTGGCCGTCTGGCTTCGGTGGTCGATGGGGTGGCCGCGGCGCTGCTGCCCGACGCCACAGCTGGCGCCGCGGCCGCCATACAGGCGCCAGCAATGACTGCTCCTACGATCTGAATTTTCACGAGGCACCCCTCCTCGAAAAGTCCAAGGAAGCAGGGTGACCCGTTTCTTCCGTTAACGGAAGAGGTTAATATTGCGGATGTGAATTAACCGAATATGATGTGATCTGAACAACTTATTTGGTTAATGCGACTATTTGGCAACAGGTCCTGCGCTACCGCCAGGCCGTTTTTCCACCCGCCGCCCACGAATCGGTATCACCGCCCCAAGGTCAGTGATGTGCGTGGCGCTCGAGAAAATTTCCAGAATCATCGAAATATCCATTGACGCGCGACCGGGTCCGCTATATTTCGACTTTTATGGAAATGAATTCTCCCGCCGCGGTAGAGGCGCTGGCCGCCCTGGCCCAGGAGCACCGGCTGGCACTGTTCCGCTTGCTGGT
>CAZQLI010000137.1:0-5567 GCA_964594145.1 uncultured Sphingomonas sp.
ACTTGCAAAGCTGTCTTTTGCTTCATCAAGCCAGGCTGCACGGTAAAAAACGAACCCGTCGGTCTTCTTCCCCGGCTTGAACTCAAGCCTCACGCCAGGAGAGCTGATATTTGAACGGCCGAGCGGGCCATAGATGCTGCTCGGGCCATAATCCGGCCGACGAACCCCAAACAGGCTGTCGAAACGGTTGAACGAGCCTTCGCCATCATCACCGCTCGCAAGGTCATATTCCAGGGCGAGGCGCGGGCTCCACGGCGCCGGGAAGCTGTAGCCTATCTCGGCGTGGAGGAAATGAGCCGAGACATTGAGCTTGGTTGCACCCGGCGCCGTTCCGGATCTTGTCGTGCCCCACTGGTAGGCTCCCTCCAGCTCATAATCGAAGGAGCCTGCGCTTGGCTCCGTGAAGAGCCGCGTGCCAGCGGTGCTCAGCTTGCGGTTGCGGGTCGGCCGCTCTTCGCTGTCATCCTCGCCAAGTACGAACAGGTAAATGTCGGCATTGAGGGAGCCGAGCAGGCCAGGCCGGTTGTAGAAGGCTCCCCAGAAAACCAGGTCGGAGCTGGTTTTGTCCCACTGGGTCTCATTGTCGAGAATCGACTCCTTGTCCGAAGGCTCGCGCAGCTGTGGCTGCGTGTAGAACAGGCTGAGCCTGTCGCGGGCCCGCCCGGCATAGTCAAAGCGGATGCCAGCGAACGCGTTGGTCGTGTTCCGGAAATTGTTGCGCCCGGCAAGACGGCGGGAGCCGAGATCCATTGTGAACCGGCCAGCGGTCAGCGACGAGGTCGAGCCCTCGCCAAGCGCGTCCTCGAGGTCAGCAGAAACATAGGCCTGCACCAACTCGAACGTGTTGACCTCGCCGGTGCCAACCGGGCTGCCGGGATCGACGTCGTAGGCGCGGCTGTCGAACAGCTCGCCGCCCAGCCGCAGTGGACCGGCGTCATATTCGGCAAACAGGGTGGTTCGGAAAAGGAGGATATCATCGGATTTGTCGAAGCCGGGCCGAAACTGGCCATCGAGGGTCTCGTACCTGGCGCGAATACTGCCCGAGAGCTTCAGCTCGGGCGGTGCGCCGAGGGCATCGTGGAGGTTCCAGGCCTTTTGCTGGGCATGGGCTGGCACTCCGGCGATCATCGTGCCGCAAAGCAACAGAAGACGTGCGATCATATTCTTCCTCCAAAGTCGATCGCGACGCCTCCGGTGGACCGGTCGGCATCGATAAGGAATGGCGCAATTTTCCTAGAAGCGCCGCTTTTCGGTCACCTCCATCTGCACGATCCTGGAATCGTGGATGGCGACTGCGAGACCGGAAATCGCCACGACCTCGACCCTGAATTTCTCGAGCGCATAAATGATGAACATGCAGACAAGGAGGCCGACTATTGCTGCCTGTTCAAAATTCATCGGCCTGCGGTCGCACAAACCGCCGGCGCCATCAATTATGCCTTTGCGGTCGGATCTTCGAAATCCGCCCGCGAAATGAAGCGAAGAGGCCAGCGATTGCCGGTTCAATCGGCGCGAAGCCGGATTCCAAGCCAGAGGCTCCTTGGGCCTGCGCGTTCGATCGCGCCATCATCGTCGATACCCGCGATGACCCTTTCATCAAGAAGGTTCACGCCCCGGGCGACGAGTTCGAAGCGGTTCGACAATGGCCAACGGGCAAAGGCGTCTACCGTCGTCGCGGGATCAAGCCGCTGTCGGTTGAGGTCGTCCTCATATTGTGCCCCCCAATGGTGGACGACCAGCGTGAAACCCCGGCCCCGGTCCTCCCAACCGAGCGACGCGCTGGCGGCAAAGGCCGGAGTCTGGGCAGGACGAAGCCCGTCGATCGCGGCCGCAGCGCCGTCGGCCTCAACCCGCGACCTGTTAAGGCTCGCACCGAGCCGGGCGGACCAGGGGCCGCTTCTCACGGCTGCGGACGCCTCGAGCCCGACAACCTCCACCGCGTCGACATTCTGGCGCTGGCGAAAGCTGCCGGCGACGAAGCCGACCCCGGGGAAGATGCCCGGGCCCTGGCCAAGAGTGATATTGGCAATGGCGTCAGACAGGCGGTTGGCGAAGGCGGTGACCGCGAGATCGAAATTGCCCGCCTGATAATCGAAGCCGGCTTCGGCCCCGCTGAGCATTTCGGGATCGAGCAATGCATTGGCGGCGGTTGCGTCCGCCCCGGCGCGAAATGGGCGGAACAGTTCATTGAGCGTTGGAAGCCGCCATCCGCGATAAGCAGCGACGCGCAGCTTCGCCCTGCCCGATAGGCCAAGGGTCGCGCCGAGGCGCGCCATTGGCTCCCAGCCATTTCTCGGTTGGTAATGTTCTTCGAGAGTGGGCGGTCCGGCGAGAATGGGACGCTCGACGAGCTCGCCTGCCGAGATCCGCCAATGGTCGATGCGTGCGCCTCCGCTCAGTTGCAGTTCGCCAGTGCTGAAGCTTGCCTCTGCAAAGAAGCCCTGGGTCGTGCTGGACCCGCCGGCGAGGCGCCGGCGCGTCGGTTCACCATCGACATAGGTTGCAAATTCGCGGGACTGACCATCGACCCAGCGGGTGTCGAAGCCGAAGCGAAGGTCGACCGGGCCAAGCGGCGGCCGGACTTCCGCGCTCGCTCCCAGCCCGCGCGAGGGCACGTCCTGCAGCGCGACCCGGGAGGCCGTGCTGCGATCATTGTCGACCCGGGCGAAGCTGCTGCGCATGTTGCGCCACTGGGCATAGCCAAGCAGGCTCCATTGCCATTGGCCGGTTCCGACGAGCCGAACCGAGGCGTCCGCGCCGCGCGTGCGGTTAGCGGTAAATGGAACTCCCCGTTCCCGTTCCTCGACGAATGCAAGAGCGCCCGCCTGGACTTCGACTTCCCCGGCCAAAGGAGCGATCCAGCGCGTTCGAAGGCTTGCTTCTCGCCAGGGGGCCCGTTGGTCCACCGGGCCGCGCGTGCCCTTCGTCACCGGGACGAAGCCGCTGCTTCGGGATCCCCGGGCATTGATCGTCACGAGGCCGTCGCCAACGCCAAGACCGCTGTTTAGCCGCCCGCTCAAGGATGACCTGCTTCCCGCTTCGAGCGATCCCGAGATCCCCTTGTCGGACAGGCTTCGCATGTCGATCGCGCCGGCGAGCGCCCCTTGCCCGTAGCGGACACTTCCGCCGCCCCGAATGACCCGAACCTCCTCGAGCCCTGCCGGATCATAGGCCGGCCAGTTTACCCAGCCACCAAAAGGGTCGGCCTGGGGCACACCGTCGAGGACCAGGATTGCCCTGCTTGACGCATTGCCGCCAAGCGCCCGGAGCGTCACGCCCTGGCTGGTCGGATGGGCGCTGTCCGCGCCCGATCGGCGGAAATACTGGAGGCCAGGGACCTGCTTCAGGAGCTGGTCGAGACCTTGCGCCGGGCTGTCCCTGAGCATGTCCCGGCCGAGAATTTCGACTCGATAGGCCTGCTCGGAGGCAGGATCTGGCAGGGCCCTTCCGGTCACGACGATAAGCTCGCCCTGGGGCGCAGTCGGTGGGAGGGCGTCAACAACCATCACCAGATATCGCCCGACAGCCCAAAAAGTGCCACAACCAGGGGTGCTGACCGGGAGCAGAGCCTGGCCCGGTCCGCCCTTCGGGCAATCATGAGCGGCTTCGCCATTCGATTCTCTGTATCCGGGGCCATCGTTCAGCCTGCCATCGCATTTTGCGCCTGGCTCTCCTATCTCCAGCCAATCGCCACGGCTGAAGGAACCGACTGCCATGGATGCGACCCTGACCCGCTTCGACCTCACACCACCCGATGAAGCCAGGTTCGAGGAACTTGCTGCACAGCTCAGCAGCGAGGAACGCCATGTCCTGCTCGACCATGGAACCGAGGCGCCTTTCTGCGGAGTGTTCCTCGACGAGAAACGCGAAGGAATCTACGGCTGCCGTCTCTGCGGCCTCCCGCTGTTCCAGGGCGGCAGCAAGTTCGAGAGCGGAACCGGCTGGCCGAGCTTCACCACGCCTTTTGCAGCCGATCATCTCAAATATGTTTCGGACACCAGCTACGGCATGGTCCGGACGGAGATCGTCTGCGGTCGCTGCGGCGCTCACCAGGGACATGTTTTCCCGGATGGCCCGCCGCCGACCGGCGAGCGCTACTGCATCAATTCCGTCAGTCTCGAGTTCATCCCGAAGGGCGAACCGCTGCCGGACAAGCTCGGCCGCGGATCGCCTGAAGGCGAGCCCTGGCTCGGCTAAAGTCCCGCAGGCGTGCGGGCGCCAATGCTCCGCTTGGGAGAAAAGGAGCCTAAGCCAATGTCCGGTCAGTCCGACGAAATCCAGGTCCATCGGCGCTTCCGGGGCCCCCCGGCATCAGCCAATGGGGGCTATGTTGCAGGCCTGATCGCCGAGTGGATCGAAGGCCCTGCGCAGGTCGACCTGATTGCGCCGATCCCGCTCGAGGTTCCGCTTCATCGCCGGCGGGATGATGCCGAGGTGATGCTGTTCGATGCCAATCGCAACTATGCGCGCGGCCGGCCCGCCGATGCGCCGCTTGATTTTGATGTGCCGGGCCCACCAAGCGAAGCGGAGCTCGAGGCCGCGGCGATGAGCTTTCCAGGCTCATCGGGACATCCAATCCCTGGCTGTTTCGTGTGCGGGACGGAGCGGGCGCCGGATGATGGCCTGTGCATTTTCCCCGGGGAAAGCCCGCACCGCGATGTCGCAGTCGCCGAATGGATTCCCGGAGAGGAGCTCGTCGACGACCAGGGTCATGTCGAGGAACGCTATCTCTGGGCGGTCCTCGATTGCCCCAGCTATTTCGGGCTTTGCGAGCCCCGGCCGCTTGCACTGCTTGCCCGGATGTCGGCGACCATCGACCGGCCGGTCCTGCCGGGAGAGCGGCTGCGCATTACCGGCTGGGAACTGGGCCGGGAGGGCCGAAAGCATCACAGCGCGACAATTGTCCACGACGAGGCCGGAGACCAGCTCGCGCTTGCCCGCGCGCTGTGGATCGAGGTGGACAGGATCCCTGTCTAGCTGGCGAAGCCGGGATCCAGCCGGTAGGCCTTGCGCTTGAGAGCAGGCCAGGCAAGCAGGTTCGCTGCAACGGCAAGGCCGGCGGCGCCCTGCTCGGCGGTGACCTCGGCGGCGCCCTGCGGCGGCCGGTTGAGCCGGTCGCCTGCCGACAGCGCCATCACCTGGGCCTGGCAGGCCCGCTCGAGGAAATAGAGCTTGATGAAGCATTCGCCGACGTTGCGCCCGAGCGCCAGGGTTCCGTGGTTGCGAAGGAGCATCGCCCCCTTGTCGCCGAGATCGGCGACGATCCGTTCGCGTTCGTCGAGGTCCACCGCGACGCCCTCATAGTCGTGGAAGGCAAGGTCGGACCGGACCAGCATCGCCGTCTGGGTCAGCGGCAGAAGCCCCTCTTCGTGCGCGCTTACCGCCTGGCCGGCGGGCGTATGGAGGTGCATCACCGCATGGGCGTCCTCGCGCGCCATATGGACCGCGGAATGGATGGTGAAGCCCGCCGGGTTGGTGATGAATGGCGTTGGCTCCACCGGGTTGCCGTTGACGTCGACCTTGACCAGCGAGCTCGCAGTCACCTCCTCGAACATGAGCTGATAGGG
>CAZQLI010000138.1:0-5545 GCA_964594145.1 uncultured Sphingomonas sp.
GGCCCGACGGCGTGTAGTAGCGCGCCGTCGTCAGTCGAAGCGCCGACTGCGGACCAGTCTGGATCACGCTTTGCACCGAGCCCTTGCCGAAGCTGCGCTCGCCCATCACCACCGCCCGGCGGTGGTCCTGCAGTGCGCCCGCGACGATTTCGGCGGCCGACGCAGAGCCGGCATCGACCAGGACGATCACCGGCTTGCCCTTCGCGAGGTCACCCGGCTTGGCATAGAAGCGCTCGATGTCATTGGGCTCGCGGCCACGCTCGGAGACGATCTCGCCCTGTTCGAGGAAGGCGTCGCTGACCTCGATGGCCTGGTCGAGAAGTCCGCCCGGGTTGGAGCGAAGATCGACGATATAGCCGGTCGCCTTTCCGCCCGTGGACTTGTCGATGCTGACCAGCGCCTCGCGGGTGAGATCACCGGTGTTGGCCGAGAAGCCATTGATGTTGATGATCCCGATATTGTCCTTGACCTCCCACTTGACCGGCCGGAGCTCGATCCGCTCGCGGGTGATGGTGACGTCGAAAGGCTTTTCACGACCCGGGCGGACGATCGTCAGCTTGGTCGTGGTCCCGGGCTTGCCGCGCATCTTCTCGACGGCCTCGTCCAGGGTGAAGCCGTAGAGGAATTCCCCGTCGATGTGCGTGATATAGTCGCCTGCCTTGATGCCCGCCCGGTCGGCCGGAGTGTCCTCGGTCGGTGCGATCACCTTCACGGCGCCGTCTTCGGTCGAAACGGTAAGCCCAAGGCCGCCATAATTGCCCTCGGTGGTGGTCCTCAGCTGAGTGAAGTCGGCGGCTTCAGCATAGCTGGAATGCGGGTCGAGGGCGGACAGCATGCCGTCGATCGCGCCCTTTATCAGCGTATGGTCGTCGACCTTGTCGACATAGTTTGCGCGGACCCGCTCGAAGACACCGAAAAAGGTCTCCAGTTCCTTTTGCGTGTTGCTCTCGGCAGCGGCCATCGCAGTGGTCGCAATCGGGACCATGGACAAGGCGCTGACCAGCGCCAGCGGTGGGAGAAGCTTAGAAAGGGATGCCATGGCCAATTCCTGTAAATCCGTCGTGCCGCAATTTAGCGGCTCTCGCCCTTATTTGACAGTGGAACAGATGAAGCTGCGATTAAGGCGGGGGAAACCGGTTCGCCGTGTCGCCGCAATTCCACGCCGAGCGGACCTAAAGCCCGCCCCAGTAACTCCCCGCGGTGGACCCTGGATCCCTTGGGCTTCACGCTCGAAACGCCAAGGAGCAGGCTTGTCCAGCCCTTGCCATGGTCGATGATGACCACGCCGTCCTGGCCCCTGAAGGGAGCCGCGAACATCACGGTTCCGTCAGCTGGAACGATCACTGGCGCCCCGCGCCCGGTGGAAAAGCGGAGACCCCGAGAGACGATCCCGGACCTGCTTACCGAGCCAAGTCCGTCGATGAGCGGCGCCTCGACGGGGAGGCTGTAGCCAAAATCCGTGGGCGGAATCGCCGAATCGCCCCGGATCGGGCGCGGCGGCGCGAAGTCGAGTTCCGCTATACGCTCGGCCGCCGCATTCGCTGCCCGGCGCTCGGCGGCGGCGGAGCCGGCGAGGGCCAGCGCCTCATCGCTCGCAATCACCCGGTCGCCAGCGCCGAATGCCTGCCCCGCAAGCTCGGCCGCCCGCTCCGCGGCCCGGGCTTCGAGGGCGGCGAAGCGCTTCTGCCGATCGGCGAGGATTTTCCGGTCCTCGACCAGCTGGCCCCGCGCCTCCTCTTCCCTCGCGGCCAATGCCCTGCGCCGCTCAAGCTCGGTCTGCAGGGCCGCTGTCCGCTTCCTGATGACTGGCATGGTCACATCGAGAAGGGCCTTCACCCTGACGAATTCGTCGACAGATCCTTCGTCCGCCAGAACCAGGACCGGGGGCCTTCGGCCCATGGTCAGGAGCCCGGCGAGGAGCGCCGAAATCGGCGCCCGCCGGGCGGCAAGCCTTTGCTCGGCTAGTGCCGCCCGGGCGCTCGCCAGCCTCAATCTTGCGCCGGTCTCGCTGATCCGTGCCTCGGCTTCCTCGATCGCTGCGGCCGCCGCCGCCTGCTCTGCCCTCAGCCTTGCGGCGACGTCACCGGCCTTGGCCGCTTCCTTTTCGAGTGCTGCGAGGCGACTTGCCGCCAGTTCAGCCTCGGCCTCGGCCCGCGCCAGCGCCGCGTCGGCGGTCTCCTCGACCCTCGCCACCGGCGCACTGGCGGCAGCAAGCAGAAGCGGGAAGGAGAGGGCCAGCCAGCGCATCACCCCTCCCGGTGGTAGGGGTGGTTGGCGAGAATGCTGGTTGCCCGGAACAGCTGCTCGGCAAGCATTGCCCTCACCAGCAGGTGGGGCCAGGTTGCCGGTCCGAAGGACCAGAGAAGATCTGCACCGGCTCGAAGCGGCTCGTCATGGCCATCGGCGCCGCCGATGAGAAAACGCGCTTCCCGGCGCCCGCCGTCCCGCCAGCCTTCCAGCTTCCGTGCAAATTCCATCGACGACATCGCCTTGCCCCGTTCGTCCAGCACCAGCGTCACGCTTCCAGGCGTTGGTGGCGGAACCGGGCCGCCGCGATCGGGCAGCTCTGTGACCCTGGTTGGCCAGGAGATGCGCTTGAGGTAACGATCGGTCAGCTCCGCCTCTGGCGAGCGACCAATCTTTCCACGGGCGATGATGTGAAGCAGCACCTCAGGCGCTGGGCGCCGATGCCGTCTTCGGTGCGGAATCATCGCCGAAGGCCCACATCCGCTCGAGGTTGTAAAAGGTCCGGACCTCGGGTCGGAACAGGTGGACGATGACATCGTCGGCGTCGATCAGCACCCAGTCGGCGACCGGCAGCCCCTCGATCCGGACGATCCGGCCGAACTGCTGCTTGATCCGTTCGGCGAGCTTTGTTGCCATCGAGGCGACCTGGCGGGACGAGCGGCCGGACGCGATCACCATATGGTCGGCAATCGACGATTTCCCGGCCAGCGGGATGGTCACCACCTCCACTGCCTGGTCGTCATCGAGAGATTGCATGACAAGGCTGTGCAGCGCCTCGACGTCGACCGGCTGGGTCGCTTCGGCGGGCGCATTGGCGGGTTGGGTCAATGGGACTCCTCTTGTGGATTAACGGCACGCCGTTGCTTGCTTTCGAAGCGGCGATACCAGTTTGGGTTGAGTGCGCGCAGCCCGGTGGCGGAAGTTCGATCGGGTGGCAGGCGAAGGAATATAATCGCCGGTGCACTCCATTGCGTCCAATTTTTCGCCTGGTCTGCGGGGCGGACGAACCGCCGCAACCAACCCATCGCGCGCGCCGCGCGGGCATCATCATCATAGCCCGGCCGGGAAATCACCGCAATCGGGACCGTGCGCGCCAGGGCGCGCCAATCCTTCCACTGGTGGAATTGTGCCACATTATCCTCGCCCATCAGCCAGATGAAGCGGTGTCGCGGCCAGCGGCGGATGATCTGGCGGACGGTATCGATCGTGTATCTCGTGCCGGCGCGGGCCTCGAAATCGCTGACCCGGATAGGGCTTCGGCGGGCCATTTCCCGGGCCGATGCAAGACGCGCCTCGAATGGCGCCATGTCCCTTGCGGAATCCTTCAGCGGATTGCCCGGAGAGACAAGCCACCAGATTTCGTCGAGATCGAGCTCATCGAGCACGGCAAGGCTCATGGCACGGTGCCCGCGATGGGCCGGATTGAAGCTACCACCCAGGAGGCCGACGCGCCGCATGCCAAGGCGCTAGCACGGTCCGTTACTGCGGCGTAAGAGGGGACGGGGGAGAAAAGGGGGAGCGAATGAGCGAACTGGAAGCAGTGGGCGATGTGGCAACCGGCTCGCTGCTTGGCCGCGCCGCCGAGCCCGCGGCGGGACAAGGGACCGGGCATAGCGATGAACGCAACTGCCTGAACTGCGGCTGCCTGCTGCTCGGCAGCTATTGCCACTCCTGCGGCCAGAAGGCCCATGTCCATCGCACCCTGAGGGCATTCGGCCACGACCTTTTGCACGGAGCGCTTCATTTCGAAGGAAAGATCTGGAAAACGCTCCCGCTACTGGTCTGGAAGCCGGGCGAACTTACCCGCCGCTATATCCAGGGCGAGCGGGCCAAGTTCGTTTCCCCGATCGCCCTGTTCCTGTTCATCGTCTTCCTGACCTTCGCGGTCATGGGACTCACCGGCTCGCTGGCACCGGCCGACCAGTCCAGCCGGGTCGCGGTCAGCGAACTCGCCAGCGCTCGCCAGCAACTCGCGACGCTCAGATCCGACCGGGACGAGGCGGTGAAGGCAGGAAGCCCGACTGCAGAAATCGATGCCGACATACTCGAGGCCCGGGAAAAGCTTGCCTCGCTCACTCGCCGCTCGAACGGGCAACCAGGACCCGATGACTTCGAGGTTCCCAACAAGGTGCCGAGCTGGTTCGAGGGCTTTATCGCCGAGACCCAGACAAATCCCGAGCTGCTCTTCTACCGGCTGAAGACCAACGCATACAAGTTCAGCTGGGCCCTCATCCCGATCTCGGTTCCCTTCGTGTGGCTGCTGTTTCCGTTCAGCAGGCGCTTTCGTGCCTATGACCACACGGTCTTCATCACCTATTCGCTCTGCTTCATGATGCTGCTGCTCCTCACCGGGAGCCTCGTTGCGCTGGTCTTTCCGACCATCGCCAGCCTGCTGTTCTTCGTGCCGCCGTTCCACATGCACCGGCAGCTCCGCGGAGCCTACCAGCTCGGCAAATGGGGCGCCCTCTGGCGAACCGTCATGCTGACCGGGTTCGCCTTCGCGGCGATCGGCATGTTCGTGGCGATTCTCGTCGGCGCTGGATCCTAGGCCCCGGCAGGAGCAGCGCCGCCGATCCCGGGCCGCTTGCGGCTGGCCTTGGGGATCGAGGACCCGGCCGTTGGAAGCGACGGCTTGGACGAGGGACCACGGTCGATCTTGCCGCCATCGAGCAGCGTCTTGATTTCCTCGCCCGTCAGCGTCTCGAACTCGAGCAGTGCCTGGGCAAGTGCCTCAAGCTGGTCGCGGTTCTCGTTCAGGAGATTCCTGGCGCGCTCATAACCCTCGTCGACGATCCGGCGGATTTCCTTGTCGATCAGCTGCGCAGTCTCGTTCGACATGTTGCGCTGGCGGTTCACCGAATAGCCGAGGAACACCTCTTCGTCGGCGTCGGCGTACTGGAGCGGCCCAAGGGCATCGGACAGGCCCCAGCGGGTGACCATGTCGCGGGCAAGGCCGGTTGCATACTGGATGTCGGAAGAAGCGCCCGAGCTCACCTTCTCATAGCCAAAGATGAGTTCCTCGGCCACGCGCCCGCCCATCGATACCGCCAGGTTGGCGTGCATCTTGTCACGGTGATAGCTGTAATTGTCGCGCTCGGGCAGGCGCATCACCATGCCAAGGGCGCGGCCGCGCGGAATGATCGTCGCCTTGTGGATCGGGTCCGATGCCGGCTCGTGGAGCGCGACGATCGCATGGCCTGCCTCGTGATAGGCGGTCATCCGCTTTTCGTCCTCGGTCATCACCATGGACTTGCGCTCGGTGCCCATCAGCACCTTGTCCTTGGCTTCCTCGAACTCC
>CAZQLI010000139.1:0-5511 GCA_964594145.1 uncultured Sphingomonas sp.
ACCGAGGCCGAGATGCTGCGCACGCCGAATTTCGGGCGCAAGAGCCTCAACGAGATCAAGGAAGTGCTCGCCTCGATGGGCCTTCGCCTCGGCATGGACATCCCCGGCTGGCCGCCGGAGAATATCGAGGAAATGGCCAAGAAGCTCGAGCAGGAGCTGCTCGGCTAACCCGCCGAAAGGGGTCTGGGCGGTGCCCCCCTATCACCGCCTGGGACGGGATACCTCGCACGGTCCCGCCACGAACGAAGGAATTGAACAATGCGTCATCGCGTCGCCGGCCGTAAGCTCCAGCGCACCACCGCCCATCGCAACGCCCTGTTTCGCAACATGGCGGCTGCTCTGGTCAAGCACGAGCAGATCACCACTACGCTGGCAAAGGCCAAGGAACTTCGGCCCTACGTCGAGAAGCTGGTTACCCTCGCCAAGAAGGGCGGCCTTTCCAATCGTCGCCTCGCCTATACGAGGTTGATGGACGAGCAGCAGCTCACCAAGCTGTTTGACGTCATTGCCCCCCGCTACGCCGACCGCAATGGCGGCTACACCCGGGTGATCAAGGCCGGGATCCGCAGCTCCGATGCCGCGGCCATGGCCGTGATCGAGTTTGTCGACCGTGACGTGGCGGCCAAGGGGCAGGACTCCGGCCCGGTGCTGGTCGACGAGGAAATCGAGGCCTGATCAAAGCGACCGGCTTTTTTTCATGAAAGGGTGTCGGCCTCGGGGGCCGGCACCCTTTTTTGCATTGGTTCTCGCGAGCTTTGCTCCCATATAGCCGGTCATGAAGGAAGAACGGGTACGGGCCGAAGCCCAATTCTGGCGGATGGTGAAGTGGATCGCTGCCATCGGTGTCCTGATGGCGGCCGGTGCGATCGCCTATCTCGCGATCACCGGCGAGCTTTACCTGCACCTCGTGGTCGCGACCGTCCTCGGCGTGTTTTTCTCGGTGCTTCTCGGTTGCGGCCTGTTTGCCCTGTCCTTTTTCAGCGACAAGAGCGGCCACGACGAAACGGTCCGTGACGCGACCACGAAGGGGCCTGACCAGGGCTAGCCTGCCACCGCCACTTCCTGCATCCTTTCCGCACGTGTAACGTTATTTTCGGTCCACGGCGTAACGGCCGGCCCCGGGGGCTGGCGGAGCGCCCTGTCGCGAAAGGAGCGATCCATGCCGGCAAGATGGTTGTATATAGGCGTTGCAGCAGGACTTTCGGCCCTTGGCCTCGCGAGCCCCGCCAGCGCTCAATATTATCCGCCAGCGCCTGAGCGGCCCGGCGGTATCCTCGGGGCGATCATCCACAGCTATGAATATGGTCGCTATCCCTATGGGAACTATGGCTACAACAGCTATGGCAACCAGCGTTACGGGGTCGACCGCTGCGCGCGGGCGGTGGAACAGCGCCTCAACCGGCAGAACAGTGGCTGGTATGGCGGCACCAATTACCGCCGCTACCGCAATTTCGGCAGGGTCGAGGGGATCACCAGGGTCGAGCGCAAGAGCTACGGCCTCAAGGTCTGGGGCGTGGCAAGCTCCGGCTACGGCGGTTACCAGGGCTGGAACCGCCCGGGTTATGGAAGCTATGGCTACCATGCCGGCGCCGATCTTCGCTGGGAGTGCAAGGTCTACCGCAACGGTCGCATCCGCGACATCGACATCAAGCGCAGGCCGGCCAACTGGCGGGGCTACTAGCCGTTTGAAAAGCTTACAATATGCAGAACGCCGCATTCAGGGGTGATGCATCCTTAAACCGCTATCAACCGTTTCAAGCTGGACAGCTGTCTGCGCTCCTCATGCGTGCGTGGCGAGAATGGCACTGACAGCCCCTCGTGTTGAGTGATTTAAGGAGAGTGTGCCATGTCAGTTATGACGAAGATGCTGGCGGGTGCGGCCGGAGTGGCGGCGCTCGTGGGCTTCGCGGCCCCGGCCGCGGCGCAATATTACCCGGGCTACCCAAGCTATCCAAGCTATCCCGGCTATGGTTACGGTTATAACCAGAACCCCGTAGGAGCGATCATCAATTCGATCCTCGGCTACGGCCGTTACCCATATGGGAACTATGGCTATAACAGCTATCGCAACTACACCCCCGCGGTCGACCAGTGCGCCCGGGCAGTCGAGGCCCGGCTGAACGGCTATCGCGGTTCGCCCTATGGCTATGGCTATGGTTACGGCGGCAGTTATGGCGGCGCCCGCGTCCAGGGCATTACCCGCGTCGAGCGGAAGAGCTACGGTCTCAAGGTCTGGGGCGTCGCAAGCTCGGGCAATCGCGGATATGATGGCTACGGCCGCCGCGGCTATGGCACCTATGGCTATGGTTCGGGCGCCGACCTTCGCTGGGACTGCGAGGTCCGATACGATGGCCGGATCCGCGACATCGATATCAACCGCCGTACCGCCTATTGGCGCGGTTACTAAGGGCGGAACATCCCTTCGCCGGGGGATAAGAATGCGCCGGGGCCGATTGGCTCCGGCGCATTTTTTCATGCTCTTTTCGTGCTCCAGCGACCGGTCAGGCCGCTTCCGCCTCCCGCTCCGTTTCAACTGCCTCGGCGGCGCGTCGGGCGATGTCTGCCCAGCCCGGTTCGACCGGCAGTCCGAATATGCTTTCGAGCGTCTCCAGGATCTGCCCGGCATCGAGGAAATGCTTTTCCGCGCGCCTGCCTGGCCGACGGACTGTGAGCCTCCCATCGGCCAGGATGTTGCGCGCCTCCGGCGTTGTGCGCGTGACGATCAGCCTCTTTCGGAAATGGGAGTCCGGGTGGGTCGAGGTGTACCAGTTGGCCATCTCGTAATGGCTGTCGAGCATCGGCTCGGACGCGATGGAGTAGACAGGCCGCCACTGGCCATCGACGAGCGCCCGGAGCATGAGCTGCGATCCGACCGGAAGCAGCTGGTAGACATCATGCCTGGTGGGCTGCGGTTCGCGCACGTCCATCCGGAGCGGCGCGGTGGATACCGCCGAGCCGAACCCGACATCGGCCAGCCATGGCCTTCCCTCGATCATCACCCGCAGCACCCGGTGGGTGAGGGGAGGAACCGGGCTGCCGGGCTCCGCCATCCAGCGGACATGGGCTGCGAGCCCTTCGACTTCGAATCCGATCGCTTCCAGCACTCTTGAGAAAAGCCCGTTCTGCTCGAAGCAATAGCCTCCACGGCGGCCGCTGATGAGCTTGGCGTCGATCGCCCCGGGCGAAAGATCGATGCGCCGATCCAGCAGGACGTCGATGGCCTCGAACGGGATTGCGGCAGGATGGCGCTCGTGAAGGGATCTCAAAACCTCGAGCGTCGGCTCGGCGGGCCCGGAATAGCCGATGCGCTTGAAGTAGGCGTCGAGATCGACCTTGGGTCGATCGCCCGGACGAAGCTCCCGGAGAAGCTCCCAAGCCGCGAACGGGGCGTGGAGACGAAGGAACTTCGTGTGCGGATTATGGAACAGGGCCTCGCGCTCGAGCGACTTCCTCTGCGCGTCCCCAAGCTGCCCGCAAAAGGCGATCACGTCGAACCAGCCGCTGATCGTCCCGTCCGCTTCCGCTGCAAGCATGGCCCGGGCGTCCACCCCGGCGGCGCGGGCTTCCCCGACAACCATGTCGAGGACCTGCTGGTCGTCCCCGATCAGCAGCAGTTCCGGCCGCCTGTCAGCCCGGTAATTCTTGATTGTCCTGGTCATATCGCCCCTTCCTGCATCGAGTGGGCAGTGACATAGTTCCTCAACCAAGGTTGAGGTCAAGTCACATGGCTGGAAATATCGAACTGCCTGCCCCGCCCCGCGACCTATCTGTCGGCGAAGTTGCCGCCAGAAGCGGCCTTCGGGTGTCGGCGGTTCATTTTTACGAGGCCAAGGGCCTCATCCACGCCATGCGCAGCAGCGGCAACCAGCGGCGCTTTGCGCGCGAGGTGCTTCGCCGGATCGCGGTGATCAAGGTCGCGCAACGGGCCGGGATTCCGCTCGCCAGGATCAGGGAAGCGCTGGGCAGCCTTCCCGAGCACCGGGCGCCGAACCGGAGGGACTGGGAGCGGCTCTCGGCCAGCTGGCGAGCTGACCTCGACCTTCGGATCGAGCGGCTGACCAGGCTCCGTGACCAGCTTAGCGGCTGCATCGGCTGTGGCTGCCTTTCGATCGACGTCTGCCCCTTGCGCAATCCCGGCGATGAGCTTGCTGCCGATGGGCCGGGCCCGAGGCTCCTGGACCCGGCCCCATGAACATTAGACTTCTGCCCTTAGCGACTGGGCGAACTCCTCGAGCTGGCCGGCAACCGTCCCCCAGCCATCATGGAAGCCCATCTCTTCGTGGGTTTTCCGGTCGGCTTCGTTCTTGTGGAGCGCAACGGCCCGGTAAGCGGTCTTGCCATTGCCGGCGTCCTCGAAGGTGACGACCGCCGTCATTGGAAAGGAGTCGCAGCCTTCGCCCGCCTCGCTTGGCCGGTAGCCGGGACCGAGAGCGCTGGTCCAGGCGAGCTTCTTGCCGTCAACCACCTCGAGGACGCAGCCCGCTTTGCCATGGCCGGTGTCGAACCCGTCGGGGCCGACCATGCGGATGCGGAAGACGCCGCCGGGTTTGGGGTCGAGCTCGCACTCGGTGATCTCGTAGGGCCTCGGTGCAAACCAGCGCTTGAGATGTTCCGCGTCGGTATAGGCCTTCCATACCAGTTCGACGGGTGCGTCGATCGTTCGCTCGAGCACCAGATCAAGCTTCTCGGTCATGCCTAGTCTCCTCGTCCTTCAGTTCCATCACATATTCGTCGAACCGGTCATGGCGCTTTTCCCATTCGCACCGGCGGTCGACCAGCCACTGCTCGGCGGCCGCGAGGACGCCGGGCTGAAGCCGGCAGGTCCGCACCCGGCCCTTTTTTTCGCTACGGATCAGCCCACTGGTTTCGAGCGCCTGGAGATGCTGCAGCACGGCCGGCAGGCTCATGCTGAGCGGCTGGGCAAGCTCGCTGACCGTTGCCGGCCCGCTCGAAAGCCGGGCGAGCATCCCGCGGCGTGCCGGGTCGGCAAGCGCCTGGAACGTACGGTCAAGCCGGATTGATTCGTTAAGCATGTCCTTAACTATCGATCGGCTGTCGACCGGTCAAGACACTTAATAATCGACTTAACTTTACTAGCGGGCGGCTCATCTCTATCGGCCCGCCATGCAGCCCAACGAATCCATCCTCATCGTCGACTTCGGCAGCCAGGTGACGCAGCTGATTGCGCGCCGGGTGCGCGAGGCCGGTGTCTATTGCGAAATTGCGCCCTTTGGTCATGCCTGGGCGGCCTATGAACGGATGAAGCCTGCCGGGATCATCCTTTCCGGCGGGCCCGCCTCGGTTCACTGGCAGGACAGCCCGCGAGCGCCGCATGCATTCTACGACCTCGGCATTCCAATCCTCGGCATCTGCTATGGCCAGCAGGCAATGTGCGAGCAGCTGGGCGGGAAGGTGGTCGCGCATGACAGCGGCGGCGAGTTCGGCCGGGCCTTCATCGAGATCATAATGCCCTGCAGCCTGTTCGACGGGCTATGGGCGCCGGGCGAAAAG
>CAZQLI010000140.1:0-5486 GCA_964594145.1 uncultured Sphingomonas sp.
CCGAAAAATTTTTCCCGGTTTCAGGTGATGAAACTAAAAGGGGACGGCGAACGCGGGACCAGAAAACCGCTGTTGCCGTCCCCTTTGTGTTGGCGTGGAACCAAGTGGACGCAATAATATAAGCAACCACCGTGCCAATTGCAAAAAACGGCAGATTACAGCCACTGATTATCTTGTCCCCGAAACGGCCTGCCAGGCAATCGTAAGATTTTCCGACGCTTTTCCGGCCATTTCCACGAGCGCTGAAAAAGTGTGTTTACAACTGTAGACATTGCGCTTACAGATGTAATCGAAAGGCCCAAAAATGGACGTTCGGATCAGCGACGCGGAACTTGAAGTCATGGAAGCGATTTGGTCCGCAGACCAGCCGCTGACCGCGACCGAGCTTGCCGAGCGGGTCGACCCGGCCCGCGGCTGGTCACTTGCAACGATCAAGACCATGATCTCGAGGCTGGCGGCCAAGGGTGCGCTCAGCCACCGCGAGGACGGTCGCCGCTTCCTTTATTCCCCGGCAATTCGGCGCGAGGCCTATGTTGGCCACGAGTCGCGGCGGTTCGTCGAAAAATTATTTGGCGGCCGCCTGTCTCCGCTGGTCGCCCGGCTCGCGGAAGAGGATGGGCTCGACGACGAGGACATCGCCGCGATCGAGGCCCTGCTGAAGGAGCTCAAGGGATGACCGACTGGCTGCTTGGCACTCTGCTCGCAACGTCCGGGCTGATCATTCTCGTGCTGCTGGTGAGGGAGCCGGTCAGGCGCAGGTTCGGCGCGCGGGTTGCCTATGGCCTGTGGCTCATCCCGGCCGCCCGGTTATTGATGCCGACGCTCACCGAGACGGTCGAGCGGCCAGTCCAGGTTTCTGCGCCCCCGCGCTTCTTCACCGCCCAGCTTTCAACCGAGCCGATGCTTCTTTCGAGCGTCGCTGCTCCGGAACCCTCGCTGATCGACCAGCTCGGCGGCTGGCCGACCATCCTTGTCCTTTTCTGGCTTGGAATAGGCCTCGGCCTGTTCGCGGCGCGAATGGCCGCGTTCCACCGCGAGCGAAAGGCCATCCTTGCCCGCGCCACCCAGATCGCGACCATCGGCTCGATCCGGCTGGTCCGGTCGCCGGAAGTCTCGGGGCCGCTCGCCTTCGGCATTTTCGACCGGGTCATTGCCGTCCCCGAGGATTTCGACCGGCTCTATGCACCGCACGAGCGTCGCCTGGCGCTCGACCATGAGCTTGCCCACCATCGTTCCGGCGATCTCATCGCCAATATCTTCGCCTTTGTCCTTCTCTGCCTCCAGTGGTTCAACCCGCTCGCCTGGGTGGCCCATGCTGCTTTTCGCTTCGACCAGGAAGCAGCATGCGATGCCCGGGTGCTGGACAAGGCCAAGGCCCAGGATCGCGCCGACTACGGCCGGGCGATCGCCAAGGCCGCTTCGGGACGGGCGCTGCTGTTCGCCAGCGCGCTCGGTCGACGGAAGACCCTGCACAGGAGGCTAATATCAATGCTCAGCAATCCCAGTTCCGGCCGGCGTCTCGCCGGGCGAGTAATGGTCCTCGCGGCCATCGCCATCACCCTTCCGCTGACCGCGACACGGGCGATCAACTATGTCGATGTCGCGGTTGCGCCGGAGCCCGCCGGATCTTCGGATCTCGGGCCGCTCCCCGAGGTAGCGCCGGTCGCGCCTGTCGCTCCTGCCAGCCAGGTCGCGGCGGTTGCTCCCGTGGCGCCGGTGGCCCCCATAAACGTCAAGCAGGACGGAAGGCTCATCATCAACGGCGTCGAACGCGAGTGGAGCGACCTCAGCCCGGCTGAAAGGGCGGAAATCCGCCGCTCGATCGCCAAGGCCAAGGATGAATTGGCCCGGGCACGGATCGACCGGGGCGAAATCCAGCGCGAGATTCGCGAGGCAATGGCCGAGGCAAGGATCGACCAGGCCGAGCTTCGCCGCGAGCTGGCCCAGGCCCAGGCGGAGATCGACCGGGCAATGCGCGAGGTGGATTCCGAGGCCGCGGCAATCCGTCGCTCCGGCCAGGACCCCGAGCAGATCAAGGCGACCATCCGCCAGTCGCTCGAGGCGGTCAGGGCAATCGATGTCGAGGCGATCTCCCGCCAGGCAATGGCCTCCGTCAATCCCGAGGCCATTGCGGCAAGCGTCGCCGCGGCAGAGCAGTCGCTGGCGAAGGCGAAAGTCGAGATGGAAGCGCTGGAGCGCAGGCTCGAACAGGAAGAATAGAGGGCTCGAAGCGGCGCAGGGTCTTGGCCCTGCGCTTGGGAGAGGCATTCCCGGCTGGGAGGCAGCCGGGGATGCCTTTTCCCATTTTCAACCCGCGCGATCTGCGCCAAGGGCGGCCGATGGCACCATTTGGGCGGAGGCGGGTTGGACGGCGGATGGCATTGCATGACCCTTTGACAGAGCCGCGCCTATTGTTCGCCGACGTCACGCAAAGCTGGTCGGACGTCGGCGGAGGAGTGAGGACCTATCTCCGCCACAAGCGGCGGCATATCCTCGAGAACAGCCCCCATCGCCACCTGATGATCATCCCGGGCAAGCGGGACGGGATCGAGCTGGCCGCGGACGGCCGGGCGATCACGGCCACCATCGCCTCGCCGCCGGTGCCGTTCAGCCCGCACTACCGGCTGATGCTCAGGAACCGCGCCGTCCGCGCGCTGCTCGCCCAATATTCGCCGGACCTCGTCGAATGCCAGGACGCCTATAATCTGCCCTGGGCAGCACTTTCCCATCGGAAACGCCATCCGGGAACCGCGCTCGTCGCTGCCTACATGACGGATTTCCCGACCGTCTATGTCGACCGGCCCTTCACCAGCTGGCTCGGCAAGTCGGCGGGCGCGGCTGCATCGCGTCTCTGCTATTCCTATTGCGGGAAGCTCTACCGGCGCTTCGACGCCGTCTATGCGCTGAGCGAGAATGGCGGGGCCGCCAAGTTGCGCGCCCTTGGGGTTCCGGACGTCGATGTCGTCCCGCTCGGAGTCGAGCTCGGCCAGTTCGCTCCCGCAAAGCGCAACCCGGCTCTCCGGCAGCGTCTCGGCCTCGGTGAGGGCCAGCCGCTTCTCATCTATGCCGGCCGACTGGACGCCGAAAAACGCTCGCAGGTGGTGGTCGACGCCTTTCGCCTTCTGCCGCCCTCGCTCGGCGCGGCGCTCCTGCTTCTCGGCGATGGCCCGCTTCGCGAACAGTTTATCGGCCGCGAATGGGAACGCATCTTTGCGCCCGGCTATTGCCGCGACCGCGATGACCTCGCCGCCTGGCTTGCAAGCGCCGACCTCTATGTTTCGGCAATGGCCGACGAGACCTTCGGCATCTCGGTGATCGAGGCCCAGGCGTCAGGGCTCCCGGTCGTCGGCGTCGCCTCCGGCGCCATGGTCGACCGCGTGCCAAGCGGGCTCGGGCTTGTCGGCGAGGTCGATGACCCGGCGGTCATGGCTTCCAATATCCTCGACGTGCTTTCGGGCGATATCCAGGCGATGGGCGAACGGGCGAGGGCCCATGCGCTACAGTTCAGCTGGGACCAGAGCATGGAAAGGCTCTTCGGCCAGCTTTACCTGAGCGCCAGGCAGCGGGCCGCCGAGCGCGCTGCCTTTGGCGCTGCCAGCCCGGTTGCGGTGCTGGCGAACGCCTGACATCCATGGCAGGAGCCTTTGCCGTGGATGCTTCCTACGCCATCGTCGAGCAGATCGAGCCGGACATCGGCCGACTGCTTGCCCGCAACCCGTCGCCCTTTACCTATTTTGGGACCCAGACCTACATCGTCGGGGAGGAGCAGCTGGTGGTCATCGATCCCGGCCCTGATCTTCCCGAACATGTCGAGGCGATCCTCGGTGCACTGAACGGGCGCCATCTCGCGGCGATTGCCTGCACCCACACGCATCGCGACCATTCCCCTGCCAGCCGGATGCTTAAGGAAGCAACCGGCGCCCCGATCATCGGTTGCGCACCGCTCGCGCTCGAGAGCGTCGGGCCGCGGGCCGATGCAAGTTTCGACCGGGATTATGCGCCCGACCAGGTGCTGGGCGACGGCGAGGCAATCGGCCTTGACGGCGGGAAGAGCCTCGTTGCCGTGGCGACTCCTGGCCATACCAGCAACCACCTCTGCTTTGCGCTTGGCGATGCGCTGTTCACCGGCGATCATGTGATGGGCTGGTCGACGACCGTCGTGGTCCCGCCCGACGGCGACATGGGAGCCTATATGCAAAGCCTCGAGCGGCTTCGCCAGCGACAGGACCGGGTCTATTACCCGGCCCATGGCCCGGCGGTGACGAAGCCGGCGCAGCTTACGCGGGGGATGATCGGTCACCGGCTTCAGCGCGAGCGCCAGATCCTCAAGCTGATCGACGGTCGTGCTCGGCCGATTTCCGAAATCGTGGCCAATGCCTATCCGGGCCTCGACCAGCGCCTGGTCCCTGCGGCAGGCGGGTCGGTGCTGGCCCATCTCCTCGATCTTCAGAAACGTGGCCTCGTCGAGGCAGGAGAGGATGAGACATGGACGACGGCAAGCGCCGACTGAACAAGCCGCTGGCGCTTCTCGCCGTGGGCGTAGCACTGCTGCTTGGCCTGGTGGCGGGGAGCGCGCTCGACATCGGCAAGAGGCTTTTCGGCGGCCCCGACCCCGAGACTGTCGCAACCTCGGCGCTGCAGTCGATGCGGGCGCAGAACCGGCTGGTGCCGTTCGTCGCCCGCTATGTCTCGGTGGTCAGCAGCCGCCAGGAGCGGCTCGGCGGGCTGGTAAGTTCGGAACGGACGCTCATCCTTCCAGGCGACGTTCGCTACGAGCTCGACCTTGCCAAGCTGGGTCCCGAGGACGTGCAGTGGGACCCGTCCAGCGACACGCTCAGCATCACGCTCCCGGAAATCGAGATCGCCGGGCCCGAAGTCGATCTTGCCGGTGCCCGGGAATATGGCGAGAATGGCGTGCTGTCGGCGCTCACCAATGCCGACCAGGCGCTTGACCGGAACAACCGCGCCCGCGCAATTGCGGACCTTCGCCGCCAGGCCGGGGCGCCGCTGCCGATGCGCCTTGCCCGGGAGGCCGGGCGCCAGGCGGTCGAGCGGAGCTTTGCGCTTCCGCTCCAGGCAGCGGGATTCAAGCAGGCGAGGGTCGTTGCGCGCTATCCGACCGAGGGGTCACCGGTTACCAGGCCACTTGACCGCAGCCGCAGCTATAACGATGTGCTTAACGAGGCGCGCGACCGGTAGCGCAACGAAATATGGTTAGAGGAACATCATAATGACCGCCCCCGTACAGCCGCCGAAGGGGCTTGATCTCCTTGCCGAGATCGAGCGCCTCAAGAAAGAGCGCAACGCGGTCATCCTCGCCCATTATTACCAGAAACCGGAGATCCAGGACCTGGCCGACTTCGTCGGGGACAGCCTCGATCTCTCGCGGAAAGCGGCGGCCACCGACGCCGACGTGATCGCCTTTTGCGGCGTTCGCTTCATGGCGGAAACGGCCAAGATCCTCAGCCCGGAAAAGACGGTGATCC
>CAZQLI010000141.1:0-5477 GCA_964594145.1 uncultured Sphingomonas sp.
CGAAGGCGACATCAACGAGCCATTGGTCGATACCTACAAGGCGAGGGTCCGCTGGCTGGCTGCGAACCTCGTCACCGCGCTCGTCGCCGCGACCGTCATCGCCCGCTTCGAGGACTCGATCGCCCGCATGGCGGTTCTCGCGGCGCTGATGCCCATCGTTGCGGGCGTTGGCGGCAATGCCGGGACCCAGACGCTCGCGGTCACGGTCCGGGCCATCGCGACCAACCAGCTGACCGGTTCCAACCACTGGCGGGCGGTGTGGCGCGAAATCAGGGTCGCCCTTCTCAATGGCCTCACCATCGCCTTCCTGATCGGGATCGGCGTCACCGTGGTGCTGGGATCTGCAGCGCTGGGGGCGGTGATCGCCGCGGCCATGCTGACCAATATCGTCATCGCCGGCCTCGCCGGCGTCCTGGTGCCGCTCGGCCTCGAGAAGGCCGGGGCGGACCCCGCGGTCGCCTCCAGCATCTTCGTGACGATGGTCACCGACTCGATGGGGTTCCTCGTCTTCCTCGGTCTCGCGACGGGAGCCGGGCTTGCCGGTTGAACCGCCGGCCGGGCCCGACCATCTGGAAGATATGGCAAGCCTTCATCTGACCAAGGTCGCGGTCGGTTGCGCCAGCCTCGGGGCACTGCAAACGCGCATCGCGGCCCGGACGTCGAACGGCGAGGTCCGCGTCCCGACGCGGATGCGCCCGAAGCGCGGCGACGAGCTAATCGGCGGCTATCTGCACTGGATCGTGAAGCACAGGATCATCGCCCGCCAGCAGATCCTTCGCCTCCAGGACCGCAAGGACGGGCGGATCGACATCGTCTGCTCGGCGGAGCTGCATTCCATTCCGCCCAAGCCGCGCCGGGCCCACCAGGGATGGCGTTACCTCGAAGAGGAAGATGCTCCCACCGGGGAGGATGACGGCAGCGGGCTCGCCGATCTGCCGCCCCGCCTCTATGGCCGGCTGGCCGCGCTTGCGCTGGTCTGACCGGCCTCGAGATAGGCGATGAGCGCCGCCCGCTCGTCGGGGTCCGCAATGCCGTAAAACGCCATGCTCGTCCCGGGGGCCAATGCTTCCGGGTCGGCGACCAGCCTGTCGAGGAGCTCCGGCGTCCAGCGCTGCTCCCTGGCGGCGAGCCGCCGCATGCCCTGGGAATAGTCAAAGCCCGGGACGGCGGCGATCGGCCGGCCGACGATGCCACTGAGCGTCGGCCCGGTCAGATCGCCTTCTCCGGGCTCGAGAGAATGGCAGCTGTAGCATTTCTGGAATGCGCGCTTCCCTGCCTCCAGCTGCGCGGCGCCTGGCTCATGCCTCTTTGGCGTGCAAACGGCGAGCGCCGCCAGGAAAAGCGCCGCCAGCAGTTTCACTGCCCCTGGCCGGTCCTGACCAGGACGAGGCGATTGGTCCCCGATTCCGGGAGGTAGACTTCGCCGGCTCGCCCGAGGATCTGCCTTACATTGGCCTCTGGGCCCGAGCCCGGGTAGCTTTTCCAGCGCTCGTTCCGGGGATCGAAGACGAGGGTCGTGTTGGCCCCAAAGTCGCTGACCCAGACCATGTCCCGCTCATCCACATAGACTGCATAGGCCCGGGGCTTCTCGCCGGGGAGCTTCCAGCTCTTCCACGCACCGCTCTGGGGCGAATAGCGGCTGAGCTGGCCGCTGTTCCACTCGGAAATCCACAGGTCCCCCTTGCTGTCCGCCCATACACGGCGAGCGCCCTGTCCCGGCGTTGGAGGCTCGATGATCTCGGCACCACCGGTTTCCCTGTCGATTTTCGCAAGGTGGCTGCCGGCGAGCGAAACATAATAGATGTCGCCATCGGGAGTCGCGGCGATTCCATAGGGCCCGCGTCCGTCAGGATCCTTGAATATCTTCATGTCGCCGGTTCGCGGGTCAAGCCGGCCATAAATTCCGTTCTGGCCGGTGAACCAGTGGACTCCATCGCCGTCGAACGCTCCGGTGTTGAGATTGACGTAGCCGACGTCCTCGGGGAGCTTCCAGACCTTCAGCTCTTCGCTCCTGGGATCGAAGCGGACGATGGCATTTTGACCGCCATCGGTGATCCAGGCCGCACCGTCCGGTCCCTGGATCACGCCATGCGGGGCCGAGCCCGGCCCTAGTGGCACCTGGCGGATCTCGCCGCTTGCCGGATCGATGATTCCGAGCGCTCCCTGGCGCTGTGCGGTGTACCAGATCTTTCCGTCGGGTGCCGGGGCGGCGTCATGGACCCTCGCGCCATCTGGCAGCTGGAAGACCTGGACATTCTTTTCGGTTGGGCGTTCCGCCTGTTCGGCGCAGGCAGGAACCGCAGCGCTGCCAAGCAGTGCAGCAAGACCAATCAGCATAATCCTCATCGCCGCGACTCCTCCCGGGCAGGCGGCCATGGATCATGGACGAAGGAGTGGTCGCCAGTCTAGCGGCGGGCGGCCTTGCAGCCGACGACCTTGGCCGAGCCCTTTGTATTCAGCTCGCATGCCGGGCTGCCCGTGAGCGTGACCGAGGCGAGGCCCGAGGCATCGACCTTGGCGCTGTTGCTGACCGATGCCCTGACGACAGAGGGTCCCTCGGCGCCGATGACCGCGTCATTGCTCTTGAGATTCTCTGCCTCGAACGACGAGGTGCCGCGGACGATGGCGGTCAGCTTCTTTGCCCGTCCGGCGACGCGGGCGGTTCCAGCGCCGGTAATGCCGATTTTCAGCTGGTCAACGTCAGCGGCCTCGATGCGTGCCATTCCGGGCCCGTTGATGTCGACGCTGAAGCCCAGCCCCCGGACCCGGTCGATATCGAGCGCGCCGGCGCCGTTGATGTAGGCCGACTGGAGACCGTGGGTCCCGACCTCGATCGTGACCGGGCCCCGGTCTTCGCCGGGATAGCCGCCCCAGCCGTTGCTGCCCTTGCGGACAACCAGCGTTCGGCCCTCGACCCCGATCGACACTCCGTCGATCGAGGAAGGGGTGCCGCTTGCCCGGGCGAAGGGAGCGACATTTGTCCTGAGCTTCACCTCGTAGGGGCCGTCGATCCGGATCCTGTCGAAACTCGTCACCGAGTAATTGCGCTTGGCCGCGGGCTGGGCGGCGGCCACTGGCAGGCTGGCAAGGACAAGCAGGGCGAGGATTGGCAGGCGATCGATCATCCGCCCATCCTCGCTCCACATGGTTAACGAAGCGTCAAAGGCCGGTTTGGCCTAGCCGCAGCTGACGTTCCCGGATCCCGCCTTGCTCACGCTGCACTTGGCGCCGCCAAGTACCTCGATATTGCCCGAGCCCATGATCGAGACGTCGGCGCTCTGGCTCGCATTGGCGCGGATGTTGCCCGAGCCGGCAATGGAAAGGTCCGCGGTCTGGCTGGTCAGCCCGGCGGCGTCGATGTCGCCCGAACCGGCGATGTTGAGGTCGATGCTGTCAGCCTTGCCAGCGGCCTCGATCTTGCCGGACCCGGCGATGCTGAGGTCAACCTTGCCGCCGGAAACCTGAGCAAGGCGCATGTCGCCCGAACCGGCAACATTTCCGTCGAAATCACCGTTGAGACGATCGACCGTGATGTTCCCCGAGCCCGCGATCGATGCCCCGCGCAAGGCAGCGGCGTTCACCGTGAACTCCGCCTTGCCGCCGCGCCAGTTCCAGCGGATGCCCTTGCGCTTCTTCGGCATGATCTTGAGCGTGTCGCCCTCGACCACCACGTCGGTCTCGTTGAGCAGGTTCTCGCCGCCCCTGGCGCTGATCGCACCGTCGCCGCCGCTTACCACCTTTACGTCATAGGGGCCGGCGACCTCGATCTTGTCGAATGCACCCACCTTGTAACTGCGGCTCACCTCGGCACCGGCCTCCCTGTCCTCGGCATCGGCGTTGACGTGACAGCCGGCCGAGATCAGCCCGATGGCTGCAAGCGCTGCAAAACGGATCGACATTAGGAATACCCTCCTGTTGGCGTATTGCTCGGGTAATACACCTAGGAGGATGAAATTGGCAATGATAAATTGAGCGCTGGTCCCGGGGCCGTGCGGCGGCGGCGGGCGCTAGCCGAGTATCTTGAGAACCGAGGCGTAGGCGAGCTCGTCGCGATTGCGGATTTCCTCGCTCCGCCCCTGGTCATTGCCGCGCTGGTCGAACCTGGATTCGACGGGCGGCTCGTGAAATTTTCTGTTCTTGTTGGTCATTCCTGTTCCGGCCTTGCGGCCGGCCTCATTCAATGGATTTATGAAGGCTTCTCTCCCTCACATTCGTTCCCGGCGGGTTAGCCGGCTACCAGCCAGTCCGGGGCCGGAAGCGTGCATCCCCAAGGGAGACACTCCCGGCCGCCGGGCCGTGATTGGAGACGGACCTTACTGTCCGCCGGCGGTTTCTTCCGCCTTCAGGTTGACGGCGCTCATCTTGCCGCGCCGGTCCTGCTCGAGATCATAGGAGACCCGCTGGTCCTGGCGGAGCGTGTGCATTCCTGCACGCTCGACGGCGGTGATGTGGACGAACGCGTCCGCCTCGCCGGTGTCCGGCTGGATGAAACCATAGCCCTTGGAGTCGTTGAAAAATTTTACGGTGCCGATTGGCATGTCTTTAGTCCTTCTGATTTTTCAGGAAACCGAACGGTGGAATCCTGTTCGCTAAAAGTTGCGGGATAGAAGGAGAAAGGTGCCGCAAAGCGCCAAAAACCATCGATTTGCGACTGGTAGCAGCCCGGATATAATCGAAATTCCGCCGGATTGTAAGGACGAGCCTGAAATAAATGCGTGATTAGGTAAGAATCGGCAGGCATGTTATACGAAAACCATCGCGCAGATTTTATTCGTAAGCATTGCGCGACGGCGAGACAGAATTGAGCTCCCGCTTACGGGTTCGGAGCAAATTCCATGGATCTCAACTATCTTTACCAGCGATATTCAGTGTCGCTGCTCATGGCGGAGAATGCCGCCTGTAGCTGCTCGCGGATCGCTCATCGCAAGCTTGCGGATGGCTATGCCGCCCAGATTGCGGACGCCAGGGTCCACGGCACCAGCGAGGCCGGCAATGACGAGTGACATTTTACGAAGTGCAACTGCCCTTGCGCGACGGCCGGTCGGTATTATCGAGCGGGCCTATGAGCTCGCGCCGCTGTCGGCCAATGTCGAGGAGATCCGGACCCAGCTCAGGAAGGAAGGCTATTCCAACGTCGATGGCCACCTGATGGGACGAAAGATCCGTTCGGATCTCGTCAAGCTCATTCGAAGGACCGCCTGACAGCCTCACCGCGCCATTTCGGCTGGCACCACGCGGCGATCATCACCAGGCAAATAAAAAAGGGCGCCCAAGGGGCGCCCTTCTTCTTCATCCTGTGACCATTGAAACCTTATGCGGCTTCCTTGGACTTGTGATGGATGAGGGCTGCCTTGTTCAGGACCTCGAGGATCTTCGCAAGCGCGGCCTTCTCGTCGGTCTGCTCCATGGCCGCCAGTTCGCGTGCGAGGCGCGACGAGGCGGCCTCGAAGATCTGGCGCTCCGAATAGCTCTGCTCG
>CAZQLI010000142.1:0-5463 GCA_964594145.1 uncultured Sphingomonas sp.
GCTGATCTCCTTGTCTTCCACCGGGACGATGCGGTCGAGCATCTCGACCACGGTCACCTCGGCGCCCATGTCGTTGTAGAAGCTTGCAAACTCGATCCCGATGGCGCCCGAGCCGATGACGAGGAGCTCGGTCGGCATCTCCGGCGGGGTCATCGCGTGGCGGTAGGTCCAGATCCGCTTGCCATCGCTCTTTGCGAACGGAAGCTCGCGCGCCCTCGCGCCGGTGGCAATGATGATGTGCTTTGCTGAAAGCTCGGTCTTCTTGCCATCGGCCGTCACGGTCATCCTGCCTGGCGCGGTGATCGTCCCCTCGCCCATGTGCACCATGATCTTGTTCTTCTTCATCAGGCCGGTGACGCCCTGGTTGAGCTGCTTGGCGACGGCCCGGCTGCGGGCGACGATCTTCGAAAGGTCCGGCTTCACCTCGCCTGCCACGAGGCCGAAGCTGTCGGCATGGCGCATGTGATGAAGCATTTCGCCCGAGCGGAGCAGCGCCTTGGTCGGGATGCATCCCCAGTTGAGGCAGATGCCGCCGAGATTTTCCCGCTCGACGATTGCCGTCTTGAGGCCAAGCTGGGCGGCGCGGATCGCGGCGACATAGCCGCCGGGGCCGGAACCAAGGACGATGAGGTCGTAAGTATCAGCCATTGCTTTCCTCTTTCGCCGCGATCTCGCGCGGCCTGCTGTTTTCGTCGAGCGCGACAAAGGTGAACTCGCCGTCGGCCACCGTCGTTTCAGTCTCGCCATTGCGTTCGCGGGCAATTGCCTCGGCTTTCAGCCTGAGCGAGGTCCGCCCCTGCCGGATCAGCTCGACGTAGATGCTGAGCTCGTCTCCAACCGCCATCGCGCCGGGGAAACGGATCGAGTCCGCTGCGACCAGGATCGCCTTTCCGCCGCTGTGGCGCGAAGCAAAGGAGCCGCAGGCGAGCCCCATCTGGCCCATCAGCCAGCCGCCGAACACCCCGCCATAGGGATTGGTGTCGGACGGCATTGCCGTCACCCTGATAATGGGGATGCGTTCGCCCATTGGCAATTCAGCCGCTATCGGGCCGTGAAGCTCAAGCGACCAGCCCCAGCGGGCTTTCGACCAGCTCCCTGAAGACCTTCATCAGCCGCGCCCCGTCGGCGCCGTCGATGGCCCGGTGGTCGAAGCTTCCGGTAGCGCTCATCAGCGTCGTGATCTGGAGGCTGTCGTCGATGACGTGAGGCCGCTTCTCGCCGGCGCCGATCGCCATGATCATCGCCTGCGGGGGATTGATGACCGCCTCGAAATGCTTGATCCCGAACATGCCCATGTTGCTGAGGGACGCGGTGCCGCCCTGATATTCGTGCGGCTGGAGCTTCCCTTCCTTGGCACGGCCGGCAAGGTCGGTCATTTCGCGGCTGATCGCCGAGATGGACTTGCTGCCCGCATCGACGATGATCGGCGTGATCAGACCGTTGGGAATGGACACCGCGACCGAGATATCGGCCCGCTGATACTTGATCAGCTGGTCGCCGCCGAAGCTGACATTGCATTCCGGCACCTCGAGGAGGGCCAGGGCAAGCGCCTTGATAAGCATGTCGTTGACGCTGAGCTTGATGCCCCGCGATTTGAGCCCGTCGTTGAGCTCGGAGCGAAGCTTGAGCAGCGCATCAAGCTGGCAGTCGAGGGTGAGATAAATATGCGGGATCTGCTGCTTCGACTCCGTCAGGCGCCGGGCAATGGTCTTGCGCATGTTGCTGAGCTTTTCCGCCTCGTGCGGAATGTCGAGCGGCTCGATGTGCGCCGGTTGGGCCGCCGGGGCGGCCGGAGCAGCAGCGGCCGGAGCCTGCGCGACCGGAGCCGCCATGGCACCTCCCGCCGCGGTGCCGAGATCGGCCCGGACGATCCGTCCGCCCGGCCCTGAACCCTTGAGAGTCGACAGGTCGATGCCCTGGGCCTCGGCCAGCCGGCGGGCGAGCGGCGATGCCTTGATGCGTTCGCCTCCTTCCGCCCTGGGTGCAGGAGCGGCCGGCGCCGCGGGCGCAGCCGGGGTTTCCCCGCCGCCCCTGGCGGGTGGTGCGGGCTCGGCCTTCGCTGCCTTCGGCTCTTCCTTCGGGGCTGGCTCTTCGGCCCTGGGCGCCTCGGCCTCGGCCGACACTTCCTCGCCTTCGCCGGCGAGGATCGCGATCGGGGTTCCGACCTTCACTCCGTCGGATCCTTCCGGCACGAGGATCTTGGCGATGGTGCCCTCGTCGACCGCTTCGAATTCCATGGTTGCCTTGTCGGTCTCGATCTCGGCGAGAATATCGCCGGACGAGACATTGTCCCCCTCCTTTACCAGCCATTTGGCGAGCGTGCCCTCCTCCATCGTTGGCGACAGGGCGGGCATTTTCAGTTCAATGGACATGGGCTCTCTCGAAAGGCTTTTCGTCAGGACTCGCCCGGCACAAAGGCCAAAGAGCCCTGCTGGTCAAGTCGAATAAGCTTGCTTGAGGGACGGAGTTGCAGCAGCGTCCCCCTAGGGGAGAACAGGGATGGCGCGGACTTATCTGGTCGTAATCGATGACAGCCCCGAGTCCAGGGTTGCGCTTCGATTTGCGGCACGGCGGGCCGCCAAGACCGACGGCAGGGTGGATGTCCTTGCCGTGGTTGAGCCCCAGGAGTTCGTCCAGTGGGGCGGGGTCCAGGCAGCAATCGAGGAAGAGCAGCGGCTTCGCATCGAGGGAATTGTTGCAGCGTCGATCGGCGAGATCATGGATGCCGCCGGAATCACTCCGGACATCATCATCAGGCAGGGAGACCCGGTGTCGGCGGTGCGCGCCCATATCGGAACGCGCGAGGATGTCGACGCGCTGGTGCTGGGCGCTGCTCCTTCCGGAAAACCGGGCCCGCTGGTTGCCCATTTTACGGGTCACGACGCTGGCAAGCTGCCAGTTCCCGTGATGATTATCCCCGGGGGACTTAGCGACAGCCAGCTTGAGGCTCTGAGTTAAGCTTTCAAACCGTCAAACCAGTCAGGCGCCGAGAAGCTCTGAGGCAGCCGATCTTACCGACATTGCTTCTATGCCAGGCGCTAGTGGAAAGCTTTCCTGGCCCGGATAAATCACGATTTTGCGCTGTGGATCGAGGTCGAGGCATGCCTGATGGAAGCCCCGCTGCACCTTGGGAGCCAAGCTGCGTTTGACCTCGATCGCCCAGCGGGCTCCGCCAGGAAGGACGAGCACCAGATCAATTTCGGCGCCTGCAGCCGTCCGGTAGAAATAGGCTTGGGTGCCGTTGGGCGCAGTCGCAGTCAGCGTCTCGATAGCAAACCCTTCCCAGCTTGCTCCGGCAACCGGGTGGCCAAGCACATCGTCCATAGTGTCGAGGCCAAGCAGTGCGTGGGCCACCCCGCTATCGCGAACGTAAACTCGAGGTGATTTGACCAGCCGCTTGCCGACGTTTGCGTGCCATGGCGGAAGCCGGCGCACGAGCAAGAGGTCCACGAGCAGGTCAATATAGGTGGAAACCGTCTTGCCATCTACGCCGAGGGCTCGGGCGAACTCGGCTGCATTAAGCAGTCCTGATTGATGATGAGCAAGCATTGTCCAGAAGCGGCGGAGCAGTTCGGCCGGGATGCGTGGTCCGAGCAACGGCACATCGCGCTCGAGATAGGTGCGGATGAAATCCTGACGCCAACGAAGGCTCGACTGATCACTGGTGGCAAGGAAACTGTCCGGAAATCCGCCACGCAACCAGAGCCTGGTGGTTTGTTCAGCGTCGACCTCGAGGGCATCGAGTGGCGTCATTTCAAGGTAGCTGATCCGTCCGGCGAGGCTCTCGCCCGATTGGCGCAACAGATCGAGAGAGGCAGAACCCAGCAAGAGGAACCGGCTATTGCGCCGGCCTTTCCTGCGACCGCGGTCAATTAACCCCCGCAATATCTGGAAGAGGCCAGGCAAGCGCTGCACTTCGTCAAGAATGACGAGCTTGTCTTCGTGCTGGGCGAGATAGAGTTCGGGATCGGAAAGTCGGGCCTGATCGCTCGGTGATTCAAGATCCAGATAGATGGATGGCTGCCGTTGGGCGATTTCAAGCGCCAAGGTCGTTTTACCAACTTGACGAGGGCCGAGCAGCGCGACTGCTGGCACCTCCAACAGCCGATCGCGAAGCAACGCCTCTATCCGTCGCTCAATTATCATCCTTGCAAATATGGAATTAATTTCCAGAATTGCAAGGTTAAATAGGGGTGGCTTGGTCAGCTACTCATGCCAGCTGGCTTAAATTGCCCGAAGGATGATCTCGGCCAGCCGGATAATCCCGGCCTCGTCCTCGGCATCGAAGCGGCCAAGGCTGGGGCTGTCGATGTCGAGCACGCCAAGAACCTCACCATCGCGTATCAGCGGAACGACGATCTCGCTGCTGGATGCGCTGTCGCACGCGATGTGGCCCGGAAACGCGTTGACGTCTTCAACCCGCTGGACCTCGCGGCTCGCGGCGGCCGCGCCGCAAACGCCCTCGCCAAAGCGAATGCGGATGCAGGCCGGACGGCCCTGGAACGGACCCAGCACCAGTTCGCCACCGACATTGCGGTAAAAGCCGACCCAGTTGACGTCAGGGAGGGCCTCGAAAAGGAGCGCGCTTGCATTGGCCATGTTGGCGATCGCGTCGGGCTCGCCGGCGAGAAGGCCCTCGAGCGCCGGCGCCAGATCGGCGTAGAGGCTCTTCTTGTCGCCGGCCTCGATCTTGAAATCAAACATCCTAGTAATCGACCTTTCCGCGCCCGCGCTTCACCTCGCTGCGCTGCTTCTTGGCATCGACGCGTTTCGCCCGAGCGGCTCTGGACGGCTTCGTCGGGCGACGCCTGGCCCGGACGACATGGGCCTCGGCGATCATTTCGGCAAGGCGTCGGCGCGCATCCTCGCGATTGGCTTCCTGGGTCCGGTAATTGCGCGCGGTGATGACGAGTTCGCCCCCCGACGTCACCCGGCTTCCGGCAATCTGCTTCAGCCTCTCGTACACGTGCGGCTGGAGTCCGAGCCGGAACAGGTCGACTCTCAGCTGGCAGGCAGTCGCGACCTTGTTCACATTCTGGCCGCCCGGACCGGTCGCGGCGAGGAAGCGCTCGGAAAGCGCCTCCTCGGGGATGACGACGTCCTCGGGCTTCATAGGAAATCGAGCCAGCGCCCGAAGCGGTCGGGGACCGGTGCCGTGACGTCGATCGCCTCTTTGGGGTCGCGCGGAACCACTATCCGCCATGCGTGAAGCAGCATCCCGCTGTCGGGAAGCGTCATCCCGCCCAGCTCGGCATCGTCCGGAAGGCTGTAGACGGGATCGCCGACGATGGCGGCACCAAGGCCGCGCGCGGCATGGACCCGGATCTGGTGGGTGCGCCCCGAAAGCGGACGGAACTCGACGAGGCTCTGGCCTTCTGCCGTCGCGAGCCGGCGCCAGCGCGTCGCCGATGCCTTGCCGCCCTCGTCGACAACCATCCGCCAACCGCTCCTTTCGGTCGAGAG
>CAZQLI010000143.1:0-5434 GCA_964594145.1 uncultured Sphingomonas sp.
ACGAAGATGCCGTAGGTTTCCTTCAGCACGCTTTCCAGCATCGGGTGTGGATAGGCAATCGGAACCCTGCCGTTCTTCCGGTCGCCGAACAGCGGGATATTGTCCATCGGGCCCGGCCGGTAGAGCGAGACCAGCGCGATGATGTCCCCGAAGCTCGTCGGCCGGACCGCGGCAAGGGTCCGGCGCATGCCTTCCGATTCCAGCTGGAACACGCCGACCGTGTCACCGCGCTGGAGAAGCTCGTAGACCGCCGGGTCGTCCCAGGGCAGCGAAGCGAAGTCGATCTCGATGCCGCGCTCGGCAAGGAGCCTCTTGCCTTCCTTGAGGACCGAAAGCGTCTTCAGCCCGAGAAAGTCGAATTTCACCAGGCCGGCGCCCTCGACATATTTCATGTCGAACTGGGTTACCGGCATTTCGGAGCGAGGGTCCCGGTAGAGCGGCACCAGCTCGCTCAACGGCCGGTCGCCGATCACCACGCCGGCGGCATGGGTCGAGCTGTGCCGGGGCAGGCCCTCCAGCCTCATCGCGAGGTCGAACAATCGCTTCACGTCGGGGTCGGAGCGATATTCCTTCTCGAGCTCCGCGACCCCGTTCAGGCTTCGCTCGAGGGTCCAGGGATCGGTCGGGTGGTTTGGAACCAGCTTGGCAAGCCGGTCGACCTGGCCATAGCTCATCTGCAGGACCCGTCCGGTGTCCTTCAGCACCGCCCGGGCCTTCAGGCGGCCGAAGGTGATGATCTGGGCGACCCGGTCGCGGCCATATTTCTGCTGGACATAGGAAATGACCTTGTCGCGATGGGTTTCGCAAAAGTCGATGTCGAAGTCCGGCATCGACACGCGCTCGGGATTGAGGAAGCGCTCGAACAGGAGATTGAGCTCGATCGGGTCGAGGTCGGTGATTGTAAGCGCCCAGGCGACCGCGCTGCCCGCGCCCGAGCCGCGCCCCGGGCCGACCGGTATGTCGTTGGTCTTTGCCCACTTGATGAAGTCGGCGACGATGAGGAAGTAGCCTGCAAATCCCATTCGGGTGATCACGTCGAGCTCGAAGTCGAGCCGCTCGCGATAGGGCTGCCTCAGCTCCTCGGGACGGCCGGCGAGCCTCCGGTCGAGGCCGGCATGGGCCTCGCGGCGAAGCGTTTCATCCTCGTCGTCCGAAAGCCGCGGCAAGATCGGCCGGCGCTTGGGGGCCGCGACCGCACAGCGCTGCGCGATGACCGAGGTGTTGCTGATCGCCTCGGGAAGGTCGGCGAACAGTTCCTCCATGACCGCACCGGGCTTCAGCCAGGCTTCCGGCGAGCTCTTCGGCCGCTCGCTGTTTTCGACATAGGTTGACCCGGCGATGCACAGCATGGCGTCATGGGCGGCATGAAAATCGGGCTCGGCATATTGAGCGGGATTGGTCGCGACCAGCGGCAGGCCAAGAAGATAGGCAAGGTCGACGAGCCTTGGCTCGGCTGCTTCCTCGACTTGGTCGCCCCGACGGGAAAGCTCGACGTAGAGACGATCCGGAAAAAGGGCCTTCAGCCTGCCAGCATAGGCGGCGGCCTTGTCTCCCTGGCCGTCGGCATAGAGCCTGGCAAGCGCGCCCTCGCGCCCGGCGGTGAGGCAGATGAGCCCGTCGGTCGCGCCCTGGAGGGCTTCCAGGAGAACATGCGGCTCCTCGGTGATCGGCCGGTCGAGGTGGGCCGAGGAGACGTGGCGGCAGAGATTGTCGTAGCCGGTCTCGTCCTGGGCAAGGAGCACCAGCCAGTCGATCGCGCCAGCAGGGCCGATGTCCTGGGGCCGGGCGACGCCGAGCAATGCACCGATGACCGGCTGGACGCCCGCTGCCATGCAGGCTTCGCCGAAGGCCATGGCGGCGTAGAGGCCGTTGCGGTCGTTGAGCCCGACGGCCGGAAAACCGAGCTTTGCCGCCTGCTTGGCGATCTCCTTGGGTTCGATCGCGCCTTCGAGCATGGTGAACGAGGAAAAGACGCGAAGCGGAACATAGGGCAGCGACATCGGGCCACTATGGGCAATTGAACGGCTCTTCGCCAGCGCCGAGACCCGACTTATCCCCAAATTTTAGGAGATGGATTCGCAACCGCCCGGGAAGCTAGTGGCCTAGAGCAGGGCCTCGATGTCGCCCGCTATTTCCTCGGGCTTGGTCTGGGGCGCATAACGTTTCACCACCTTGCCCGAGCGGTCGACCAGGAACTTGGTGAAGTTCCACTTGATCGCCTTGCTGCCGAGCAGCCCGGGAGCGGCCTCCTTGAGATGCTGGTAGATGGGGGCAGTTCCAGGGCCGTTGACCTCGATCTTGGCGTGGACCGGGAAACTGACGTCATAATTGAGCTTGCAGAAGCGGGCGATTTCCTCGGCATCGCCGGGTTCCTGGGCCCCGAACTGGTTGCAGGGAAAGCCGACGACCGAAAAGCCGCGGTCCCGATATCGGCGCTGCAGCGCCTCCAGCCCTTCATATTGCGGTGTAAAGCCGCATTTCGAGGCCAGGTTGACGATGAGGAGAACCTCCCCCTTGTGCGAACCAAGGTCGGTCCTCGTGCCGTCGGCGGCCTCGATCGGGATGGCGGCAAGATCGGTCATTCCAACTGGCCCTCGTGAAGCCGGACCACCCGGTCCATCTTTGCAGCAAGCCGCTCGTTATGGGTGGCGACGAGCGCTGCACTGCCCTCCCCGCGGACCAGGGCCAGGAACTCGCCGAGAACCCGGTCGGACGTAGCCTCGTCGAGGTTGCCGGTCGGCTCGTCGGCGAGGACCAGGGGCGGCCGGTTGGCAAGGGCCCGGGCAACCGCGACCCGCTGCTGTTCGCCGCCCGAGAGCTTGGACGGGCGGTGATCAAGCCGCTCGGAAAGGCCGAGCTTACCAAGCAGTTCCTCGGCTCGCGCACGCGCCGCCCCGGGCTCGGCGCCATGGATGACCTGCGGCAGCAGCACATTTTCCAGCGCGTCGAAGTCGGGAAGGAGGTGGTGGAACTGGTAGACGAACCCCAGCGCGTCGCGGCGGAGCGCGGTGCGGGCGTCGTCGTCGAGCGATGATGCTTCCTTGCCTGCGATCCGGATCGATCCCTCGAACCCGCCCTCGAGCAGGCCGACCGCCTGGAGGAGGGTCGACTTTCCCGAGCCCGAGGGCCCGAGCAAGGCAACGATCTCGCCTCGCTGGACCGCGAGATCGACACCGCGAAGCACCTCGATGGTGACGCCGCCCTGGGTGAAGCTGCGCTTCAGCCCGAGCGTTTCTAGAACCGGCTCACTCATAGCGAAGCACCTGCACGGGGTCGGTATTGGCGGCGTTCCGCGCCGGGAAAAGCGTCGCGAGATAGGTAAGGACCAGCGTCACCGTGACGATCGCGGCGACCTCGAAGGGGTCGGTGCGCGATGGAAGCTCGGTGAGGAAGCGCACCGAGGGATCCCAGAGGTTCTGGCCGGTGACAAGCTGGATGAAGTTCACCACCTGCTGGCGGAAGAATAGGAAGATCGCGCCGAGGACAGCGCCGAGGACGATGCCGATCATCCCGATCGACAGCCCCACGGTCATGAAGATCTTCAACAGCGAGCGCCGGCTTGCTCCCATCGTCCGGAGGATCGCGATGTCGCGGGTCTTCGCCCGGACCAGCATGATCAGCGAGGAGGCGATGTTGAACGCCGCCACCAGGATGATGATGCAAAGCACGACGAACATGGCGATGCGCTCGACCTCGAGGGCCTCGAACAGGGCCGAGTTCATCTGCTTCCAGTCGACGATGATGCCGCGCCCCTGGAGCATCGGCTGCAGCGGCGCGAGGATCTCGCTCACTCGGTCCGGGTCGTCGACCTGGATTTCGACCATTCCGACCTGGTCACCCAAGAGCAGCAGGGTCTGGGCGTCCTGCATCGGCATGATGACGAACGCCTTGTCATATTCGAAAATGCCGACCTCGAAGATGGCGCCGACGTTGTAGGTGACGATGCGCGGCACGGTACCGACCGGCGTCGAGCGTCCGTCCGGGCTGATCAGCGAGATCTCCGAGCCTGGAAACGCGCCCAGTGTCTCGGCAAGCCTCGAGCCGATCGCGACCCTGCCGCTACCCGGGGTGATCGACCTTAGATCACCCGAGACGACCTTGCCATTGAGGATCGGGTTGGTGCGGATGTCTTCGAGGGTGTTGCCGCGAACCAGCACGCCTTCAACGCGGCCGTTGGCAGATGCCATCAATGGCTGCTCGATGAGCGGGGTCGCCGACTGCACGCCCGGGCTTGCCCGCGCCGCCTTTGCAACCTCCTCCCAGTTGGTAAGCCGCCCGTCATAGCCCTGGACGATCGCGTGGCCATTGAGCCCAACGATCTTGTCGAACAGCTCTGCCCGAAAGCCGTTCATCACGCTCATGACGATGATCAGCGCGGCGACACCGAGCGCGACCGCCCCGACCGAGAAGCCGGCAACGACAAAAATGAAGCGCTCGCCCTTGACCGGGACCAGGTAACGCTTGGCGATCATCCTCTCATAAGCGTTAAGGATCATGCGCTTAGGCGCTCCAGCGCAGACTTGATGGCAAGTTCCTCGCGGGCACCGGTCTTCCGGTTCTTCAGTTCGACCACGCCATTAGCAAGCCCGCGGGGGCCGATGATCAGCTGCCAGGGAAGACCCATGAGGTCCATCGAGCCGAGCTTGACGCCGCCGCGCTCGTCGCGGTCGTCGTAAAGGACCTCGACGCCCGCGCCGGTAAGCCGCTCATAGATTTGGTCGGCGGCTTTGACCGATGCCTCGTCGTCACCGCGCATGGTGACAAGCCCGACCTTCCACGGCGCCACGGCCTCGGGCCAGATGATCCCGTTCTCGTCGTGGCTCGCCTCGATGATGGCGCCGACCAGCCGAGATACGCCAATCCCGTAGCTTCCCATCTCCGGGGTCACCATCGTCCCGTCGGGACCGGAGACCTTGAAGCCAAGCGCCGCGGAATATTTGGTGCCGAAGTTGAAGATATGGCCGACCTCGATGCCCCTTCCCTGCCTCCGGCGATCGGAAGGAACCGATTCCCAGCGGGTCTCGTCATGGGTCTCGTCGGTCGCCGAATAGGTAGAGCTGACCTTGTTGAACAAGGCCTCAAGCCCCTCGGCATCGTCGTAGCCGAGGGACGCCTGAGCCCAGTCGAACTCCTCGAACGCTGCGTCGTAGAAGACTTCGCTTTCGCCCGTCGGGGCAAGGACGATGAACTCGTGGCTGAGGTCGCCACCGATCGGGCCGGAAGCAGCCTTCATCGGCACGGCGCGGATCCCCATGCGCTGGAACGTGCGAAGATAGGCAAGGAGCTGGCGGTAATAGCTCTGCCGCGCGCCCGCCTCGTCGAGATCGAAGCTGTAGGCGTCCTTCATCAGGAATTCGCGGCCGCGCATCACCCCGAAGCGCGGGCGGACCTCGTCGCGGAACTTCCACTGGAGATGGTAGAGGGTCCGGGGAAG
>CAZQLI010000144.1:0-5400 GCA_964594145.1 uncultured Sphingomonas sp.
AACGAGCGGCTTCGGTCGAAGCTCGGCAGCTAGGGGCGTCGCGCCCCCGGCACAAATCTGAAGGGTCCGGCTCGGCTTTCCGGCGCGCCGCCACCCGTCTTGGGGAGAAAAAGAGCAATGCTGCTGAAACTGACTGGCGCACTCCTGGCCGCGACGGCTGTTTCCGCGGTGGGCGCGCAGCCCGCTCCCCAGGCGACGCCTGCCCAGCAGCCGCGGCTCATCGTTGCGCTCTCGATCGACCAGCTTTCTTCCCAGCTTTTCGACGAATATCGCCCGCTCTGGACGAGGGGCATGGCCCGGCTGTCGCAGGGGACGGTGTTTCGCAACGGCTACCAGTCGCACAACGCGACCGAGACCTGCCCCGGCCACTCGACGATCATGACCGGGGCCCGCCCGTCCCGGACCGGGATCATCGCCAACATGTGGTATGACCTGTCGCAGCAGCGGAGCGACAAGAGCGTCTATTGCTCCGAGGACGAACGCGTGCCCGGCAGCTCGTCCAGCGACTATACCGTCTCGCCCTACCATCTTCGGGTCCCGACATTCGGCGACCTGTTGAAGCGTGCCCGGCCCTCCAGCCGCAACGTCGCCGTTGCCGGAAAGGACCGCTCGGCCGTGATGATGGGAGGCCATGACGTCGACCAGCGCTGGTACTGGGACGGCAGGACCTTCAGCACCGATCTCACGGGCGTTGCAATGCCGCGCTCGGTGGCGGCGACGAGGACGGCGGTTGCAAATGCCATTGCAACGGCGAGGCCCGCGCTCCAGCTTCCGCCCGCCTGCCAGGCCAAATCGAGGCCGGTCGCGCTCGAGGGCGGCGGTCCCCCGGTCGGAACCCATAGCTTTGCCCGGACGGGCGGCGAGACAAGGACCTTCCGCATGAGCCCCGAGTTCGACGGCGCAACGCTCGCCCTCGCGGCGGCGCTCGTCGACGAGATGCAGCTCGGGCGAGGGCCCTCGACCGACGTTCTTTCGGTAAGCCTCGCCGGAACCGACATCATCGGCCATGCCTATGGCACTGAAGGCGCGGAGATGTGCCTCCAGCTCTATTCGCTCGACCGCGATCTCGGCGATTTCTTCAGGCACCTCGACGAGCGCGGTCTCGACTATATGGTGGTGCTTACCGCCGACCATGGCGGGCAGGACATTCCCGAGCGCCGCCGCCACGAGGGCGCTCCTGCCGCGGCGCGGGTCGATGCCAATCTCACGGCAGCGAAGATCGGCGCCGCGGTCGGAAAGGAGCTTGGCCTTGCCGGGCCGGTCCTGTTCGGCGAGGGCTCGTTCGGCGACATGTATGTCGATCGCTCGCTCTCGCCCGGCGACCAGGCGCGCGCCAGGGCGGCCGCCATCGCCATGTTCCGGGCGCATCCCCAGGTCGAGACCGTCTTCACCCGCGAGCAGCTGGCCGCGACTCCTTCGCCGACGTCGCCGCCGGACCAGTGGAGCCTCATCGAGCGGGCGCGCGCCAGCTTCGATCCCGAGCGTTCCGGCGACTTCGTCGTGCTATTGAAGCGCGACGTGAATCCCGTCCCGGATACCACCCGCTATGTCGCGACCCATGGCAGCCCATGGGAATATGACCGGCAGGTGCCGATCATCTTCTGGCGAAGGGGCATGGCTCACTCGGAGCGCAACGAGCATATCGAGACGGTGGATATCATGCCGACGCTCGCGGCCTCGGTCGGCCTCGCCATCGACCCTTCGTCGATCGACGGCGAGTGCCTGGCGGGCATCGCCGGGGCTTCCTGCCCGCAGCGCTGAGGGGTTTTCCCAGGCCGCCCAAATCTCAACGGCCACTCACATCTGCTTGATTTTCAAGCTTCTTGTCGGCAGCTTCTCTCCCGGTAAAACCCAAGGGGGAGCGTCCATGCGCCCAATCGGCCTGGCGCTGCTGGCATCGGTGCTGCTGGCAGGCTGCGTACAGAACCGCCAGTTCGCGGACGCCGAGTTCACGCCTCCCGCCGGCGATTATCGCCTCCTCGTCATGCGGCCCGATGTCACGGTGGGATCGGTTACCACCGGGGGAATGGTCGAACCCCGGGCCGACTGGACCGAGACCGCCCGCCAGAAGCTTCTTGCAGCGCTGAAGGCCCAGCAGGGGGCGAGGGGCGGCAATCTCGTCGTGATGGAGCGGCGCGATTCGCTTGCCGGCGTTACCACGGAAGAAATCGCAGAGCTGGAGCGGCTCCATTATGCAGTCGGAAGCTCGGTAGCGCTTCACCGTTACTCGGGTGCCTACCTGCCGACCAAGCGCGGCCGCGGGCTGGACTGGACGCTGGGCGAAGCGGCCGTCGAGCTCGGCCGCAAGACCGGCCATGACTATGCGCTGTTCCTCCATGCCGAGGACAGCTTCGCGTCGGATGGAAGGGTCGCGCTCCAAGTTCTTGGGATCGCCGGATGTTTCGTGGGCTTCTGTGCTCCAACCATGGGCGGCGGGGGCCAGTTCGCCTACGCAAGCCTCGTTGACCTTAAGACCGGCGAACTCGTCTGGTTCAACGTCCTCCAGACGAGCGGCCAGGTGGCCGGGGTCAAGATGGGTGACTTGAGGACCGACGAGGGAGCAGCGCAGCTGGTCGAGCGGCTTCTTGGCCGCATGAAGCCGGGCCGGAACGTCCAGAAGCGGGCGGAAGGCAAGTGAGCCTGCTCTCGCGAAGGGCGCTGCTCGGCGGCGGATCTGCTCTCGCCGCGACGATGCTTGCGGGTAGCGCAGGTGCAAGGGTCATCCCCGGCAACATGGTGCCACTGGTCGGTCCGGGCTACCGCGCGGTTGACCCCGACGAAAAGGGCATGTGGCAGCTGATGGAGCGGGTCGAGGAGGAGGTTGCAGGCTCGAACGTCCTCATCAAGGATCCCGGGCTCAACTCCTATCTCGGGGAGCTTATCGGCAGGGTCGGCGGGCCCGCGGCGCGCGACATGCGGATCTACCTGGCGAGGATCCCCGAGTTCAACGCGGTCATGTTCCCGACCGGCTTTTCGGTAGTCTTTTCCGGGCTCTTGCTTCGGATGAGGAACGAGGCCCAGCTCGCCGGGGTGATCGCCCATGAAAGCGCCCATTTCCTGAGGAAGCACCAGCTTCGCCAGTGGCGGGATACGAGGAGCAAGACCGACATATTCGCCTTCCTGGCGATGGGAGCGGGGGTCGCGGGCGGTGCTGCCGGTGTCTATGCCGGCGACCTCGTGCAGCTCGCCCAGTTCGCGGCCATATTGTCGCTGCTGAGATATGGCCGGGGCCTCGAGGCGGAGGCTGACGCCATGGGCGTCAGGCTTCTTGCCGACGCCGGCTATGACCCGATGGCGATGAGCGAGACCTGGGAGCAGCTCATCGCCGAGCTAGAGCTTAGCGCCCGCTACCGGCGGAAGAAGCGCGAGCGGGACTTCGCCATCTTTTCGACGCACCCCTCGCCCGAGGCGCGCATGGCCGACCTCAAGGTCTCGGCAGCCGAGGTGAAACTGCCGGGCCGAAGCTATGATCCCCACCGCGAGCGCTATCTCGCCGCGCTTGCAAGGCTCCGGCCGAGCCTGCTCGACGACCAGGTGAAGCTCAATGACCCCGGGGCGAGCCAGCATATCGTCAACACGCTCGCCCGCGACGGCTGGAACGGGCTGCTGCGCTTCCACGAGGCCGAGATCTGGCGATTGAGGAACCGCCGCGGGGACGAGGAGCGCGCGGCCCAGGGATATGCGGCCGCGGTCGGCTTCAACGACGCGCCGCCCGAGGCCTGGCGGTGGCATGGCGTCATGCTCATGAAGCAGGGACGCGCAGGGGAGGCACGCGCGGCCTTCCAGCGATACCTGCTGATGGCGCCGACGGCGCCGGACGCTGCGATCGTCCAGCAGATGATGAGCGGCTGAACGGGAGATGCGAAATGAACCTGCTGCGTAGCTCCCTGCTGCTTCCCCTCGGGCTCGCGCTCGCCGCCTGCACTTCGGTTGGCGGTGGCTCCATCGGCTATGGCGGCTATTCGCTGGTAAGGGCCGAGGAAGTGCGCGTCGGCGACAATAGCCTCGCGGTGACACCGCCAAGGGAATGGAACCGCATCTCGGCGCGCGTCTTCACCGACATCAGGGCGGTCGAGGACTGGACCCAGAACGGGCCCTATCTCGATGGCATCAGCTTCGTCACGGGCCTGAAGGACGGGAAAGCGCTGGTCGTCCAGCGCAGCCGCGACGACCGCCAGGTGCCCAAGTTCCGCTCGAACATGACCCCGTTCGAGATCGCGGCGATGCTCGAGAGTTTCTACCGGGTGCGAGGCGGCGCGGTCGAGTTCACCACGCTCTCGCTCGCCCCGCGGCAGTTCCTGGGGACGGATGGCTTCCAGTTCGATTTCGAGCATCTCGACGGCGACGAGGTTCGCCGCCGGGGCCGCGCGGTCGGCGCCGTGATCGAGGGGAGGCTCTACCTCGTCCTGTTCGACGCCGCCCGCTCCCATTATTTCCCGGCGTCGCTTCCGGACTTCGAGGCAGTGGTCGCCTCGGCGAGGCGGGTCTAGCCCCCGACCGGGTCGGGCGGGGCTGGGGGCTCGGGCTCGCCCGGGAGCGGCGGCACGTGGCCGGGCTCGTCAGCCGGCGGCGGTTCGCCCGGGCGTGGAGGCCGGCTCGCCATCAAAAACCCGAGTTGGGCCCGGGCGAGGGTACGTCGACATCCGGCGGCGGGGCCGGGACCTCGGTCGGCGGGGAGGTGGGCTGTGCCGGCTGGCTCGGTTCGGCGGGTTCCGGCTGCGCCGGGGTCTCGTCGGGATTGGGGGTCTGTTGCATCTGCTGCTCCTTGTCATGGCATAACCCCCGCCGGGCAGTGCTGGTTGCCTCGGCCGGGGCCTTCCGTCGCGTGCCGGGCAGGAGCAATCAGATCAACGGCAGGTCGAAGCTCAGCTTGACCGATTTTGCGCTCCGCTCTGCCTCCCCGTGATACACGGCCTCGATGTTGTTGCCGTCGGGATCGAGCAGGAAGGCCGCGTAATAGCCGGGGTGATAGTTGGCCCGCTCGCCCGGCGGGCCATTGTCCCTGCCGCCCGCCCCGAGGCCGGCGGCATGGAAGGCATCGACCATTGCCCGGTCCTCGGCCTGGAACGCGATATGGTGTCGGCCGGTGAGGACTCCCGCCGCTTCCGGCCCGTCGGGCGTGGATATGAAGAGCTCGTCGCCCCAGAAATGGCTCGGGGAATTGCTTTCCAGGGGAATGCCTAGAACGCCGAACACAGCCTCGTAGAAGCGCCGGCTCGCCTCGAGGTCGGCTACTACCAGCTGGACATGATCGATGAGGCGGCCGCGATGCAGTTCCATTTTGCGCTTCTCCTGCGAGGATGCTCTCTCCAAACCCGAATGACCGCGCACGAGTTTCGCAGGTGTACCGCTTCATCGAGCATGGAGTTGCCGCTGGCCGCTCTCCGCGCTGGCGGAAAA
>CAZQLI010000145.1:0-5382 GCA_964594145.1 uncultured Sphingomonas sp.
CTTCGCCTCGTCGCGGAAGATCGTGGTGATCATCTCCTCGTTGGTCGGCCCGTAAAGCATCTCGCGGTCGTGCCGGTCCCTGATCCGGAGCATCTCGGGGCCATAGGCCTCGTAGCGCTTCGACTGGCGCCACAGGTCCGCCGACTGGAGGGTCGGCATCAAGAGCTCGATTGCACCGGCCTTGTCCTGCTCCTCGCGCACGATCTGCTCGATCTTTTTCAGGACCCGGAAGCCGAGTGGCAGCCAGGCATAGATCCCTGCCGCTGTCTGGCGAACGAGGCCTGCGCGAAGCATCAGCTTGTGTCTGACGATCTGCGCGTCGGCAGGGCTTTCCTTGAGGACCGGGAGAAACGAGCGGGAGAGGCGCAAGGCAGTGATTTCCTGTTCGACGGGAGTTGAATGGCGGTTGTCCTAGTGAGCGACCCCGCTCAACGCAATCGCCGGGCTGCTGTGGCGGGTTGGTCACAGCTTCCTTGCTATTATGTCGCTGGTTCCAGTTTTGACGTGACAAGGGCTCGGTCCCTGGCCTAGCGAAAGGCCTCGGACGAGGCGTCAGGCCGGAGGTCCGGGGAGGATGCCAAGCGCCGGTCAGGGGGCGCACGGCGCTTTTTGAACTTCCAAGGGGGCTGACGAGCAATCGTCACGCAAGGACGCCCGGGACATGTGCCCGGGCGTTTTTGCATTTCTGCTGAGGGGCATGAATGCATCGTCCAACCGACCCGCGCTCACCGGTCCAGAGCCAGCGCGACTGGTCGTTGCTTCTGGTCATCGCCGTGCTGGTTGCAGGGCTTGGCTACTTGCTCTGGCGAGACCGGGATGCTGCAATTGACTGGTGGGACGGCGAACCTGTGGCTGGTGCCCCCGGACCTGCGTCAGCAAGCACCGATCTCGTGGCCCTATTCTCGGCCGACGATTATCCGACCCGGGCGATCCTCAACGAGGAACAGGGCACCACCGCCTTTCGAGTGACGGTCAGCCGCCGCGGGCGGGTCAGCAAGTGCGAGATCGTCCAGAGCAGCGGAAGCGAGGCGCTGGACAAGCAAACCTGCAGGATCGTCTCGAGGCGCGCGCGCTTTTCGCCGGCAAGGGACAAGGATGGCCGGCGGGTCGAGGGCAGCTTTTCCGGCAGGATCCGCTGGGAGCTTCCCCCCGAGTAATAGTGCCAAAAGAGCGCAGCGGAGCCTAGTCCGGAAGTCGTTCCGCCGGAAGCTCGCGCCCGCCCTGGTGGATTACCAGCTGCTTTACCAAGCTGCCGTCGAGATGGAACACGACCTTGGCGTCGACGCCCTCGGCCTGGAACTCGGTTTCGCTGATTGGCTTGATCGGGACCGGCTGCTGGCCGCCGAGCTGAAGCGTCATCGGGCCGGTCTCGCCGAGCGCGACCTTGGCTATGCCCATGACGGCCTTGTAGCTCCCGACGTAGCGACCGAGGATTTCCCGAGGCAATTCGACGGTCCTGGGTTCGGGTGGAAGCGGGCCGGTCCGAAGCGAGATCTCGGCCTTGTCTGCGCCCTGCTGGTGCATCGCCATTTGCGGCGTGCCATTGTCTGCCTTCGTCAGCTCGAACCAGCTGAGGCTTCCGGGATAGAAAAACTTGCCGTCACCGGCGTAATAGGTCTCGAGCGCCGAGCCACCGCTTCGCTGCGTGAACAGCTTGCCATCCCTCGCAAAAAAGCGGCGTTCACCGTCCTCCACGGCATAGACGCCGTAGAAGCCCTCGTAATTCGCCGGGTCCAGCTCGGCCTTTTCAAATGTCGGGAACGGGTCGCCGACAGCGAGGGCCGCCAGCTTCAGAAGCACCATGCCGGGCTCGGCCGCCGGGGAATCGCTGTTGGCGAAGACCGCGACGAAAATATCCTCGTCGGGCAGATAGATGCTGTCGGTGTTGAAACCGAAAATGCCGCCGCCATGGCCCAGCGCCCGGCGGCCTTTCAGCTCGCGAATCTCGATCCCGAACCCATAATCCTCGGTTTGCTCGTTCGGTAGCGCGGTTGGTGCCGTCATCTTCGCGAAAAGCTCGGGCGGGATGACCTTCCCGGAGTTGAGGGCCTCGTTCCATTTCGCGAGGTCCTCGACCGTCCCGATCAGCGCACCGGCGGCATGGGGGACGCTCATGTGGATCTTCTTTGCCGGGACCACCTTCTCGCTGTCCAGGCTGTAGCCCTTGGCCATGTTGGCGGTATCCGCCTCCATGACGCCGTAGCGGATCGACGTGAGCCCCAGCGGCCTTGAAATCCGCTCCTCGACATTGACGTGCCAGGGCTTGCCAGTGACCTTCTCGATCACCGCCCCGACGAGCACGTAACCGCTGTTGTTATATTGCCAGCGCTCGCCGGGCTTCGAGGGCGACGGAAGGTCCCTGAACAGGGCGATCATCTGCTCGGTGGTATAGGGCTTGTTGGTGTGGGCCTCGTCCATGAACCCGGGGATGCCGGTGTAGCTTTGCACCCCGACCGTGTGGTTCAGCAGCTGGGCGATGGTGGCGTTCGCTCCTGGCTCGGGATAGCCCGGAAGGAACTTGGAAAGCTTGTCGTCAAGCGAGACTTTTCCCTCGGCGACCAGCTGGAGCATCACTGCCGCGGAGAACTGCTTGGTGATGGAACCCAGCCGGAACACCGTGTCCGGCGTGATGGTCCGCCTTGCGTCGATATCTGCAAGGCCCTGCCCGCCCTTGAACACTGCTTTCCCGTCTTCCACCACGATCACCGCGGCGCCTGGGCCAGTCGCCGGATAGGCATCCCTGAGGAGAGCTTCTGCCTTGGCCGGGAAATCAGCCGGCACCGCCAGTGCCGGAAGCGGAACCGCGGTTACCAATGCAGCGCCGGCAAGCAAACCAAGTTTCATAATGCCCTCCCATTCTCTGTTTGAGGTGTATTATGCAACTAAGACGCTTTCGGTCAATGGCTTTGGGGCTGGCGCTGGCGCGCGCCACGTCAATTTGCAAAGCCCTTCACGAGATCGGCCCGGAGCCACGCGCATCGCCAAATATTTCTCCTCCCTCCACTGCCGGCGCGGCCAGCGCCGCGACGGCTCTTACCGGGCGGCACGAACTCTTTGCTGATTACCGCTAGCAGGCACGTCAAGCCATTCCACGCCATTAATGTACATTAGAATGGACATTACGCCTTATAGTGTCTATATAAACTGACATAAGAGGCTGATAATGCGAACGACACCACCCTTGCCGCTGCCTGTCAAGCGCGCCCTCACCAAGCTGGGGGCGGACATTCGGGCTGCGCGCTTGCGCCGACGTATTCCCACGACCTTGATGGCCGAACGGGCGTTCATCTCCCGCACGACGCTAGGCAAAGTTGAACGCGGTGACCCGTCCGTGTCGCTGGGGGTTTATGCCACCATTCTCTTCATCCTCGGGCTGAGCGACCGACTTTCCGATCTTGCCGAACCTTCGACCGACAGCCTTGGTCTCCAGCTGGAGGAAGAACGCCTACCCCAGCGTATCCGCCGCTCAAAGAAGCCCGAAGGGAGCGGCGCATGAGCGACCGGGAGCTTCTCGTCTATGCCGATCTGCAAGGGGTCGCGCACTTCGTAGGACGCCTATGGGCGCGGCGCGCGCGCGGACGTGAAAGCGCCAGCTTTGAATATGACCCAGCATGGTTGGCAGGCCCCGCCCGGTTCGCGCTCGAACCAGCGCTGATCCTAGGGGGCGGCCCGCAGCACACCGCGCAAGGTCGCGTGCTGTTCGGAGCCTTCGGCGATTCCTCGCCAGACCGCTGGGGGCGCAGGCTGATCCAGCGCGCCGAGCGCCGCCTGGCCGAACAGGAAGCGCGCCGTCCGCGCAGCCTTGGTGAGGCCGACTATCTTCTGGGTGTAGGTGATATCGCGCGCCAAGGGGCGCTTCGTTTCAAGCTGGAGCCGGACGGGCCATTCCTTGCCACGGGCAATGCTGTTCCGCCGCTCATCCGCCTCGGAGATTTGCTCAACGCCGCGATGCGCGTTGCCCACGATGCCGACGATGATGAGGACGACCTGCGGCTCATCCTCGCTCCGGGCTCTTCCCTTGGCGGTGCTCGGGCCAAGGCGTCCATCCTCGACCTCGATGGCCAGCTTTCGATCGCCAAATTCCCGCAGCACGATGACCCCTACCCCATCATGCAATGGGAAGGCGTTTGCCTCGATCTTGCCCGCCGGGCGCGAATCGACGTGCCGATATGGCGGTTGGCACGGGTGGCCGACCGCACCGCCCTCCTGCTGCACCGGTTTGACCGGGAGGGCGACAGGCGAATCCCCTTCCTATCGGCCATGAGCATGATCGGCGCGGCCGACAACGAGGACCACAGTTATCTGGAGATCGTGGACGCGATCCGGCGATACGGCGCAGCCCCCGAGCGAGACTGCGCGCAGCTCTGGCGGCGCATCGTGTTCAACATTCTCGTGTCGAACACCGACGACCATCTGCGCAACCATGGCTTCCTTTATTTGGGAGCCAATGGCTGGCGCCTGGCCCCTGCTTACGACATCAATCCCACACCTGCCGACGTGAAAGAATGCATTTTGAGCCTCGCCATCGACGAGGCCGACAATTCCGGCTCGCTCGACGTAGCCTTGGGCATGGCACGCCAGTGTGGTCTTACACAGCCCGAGGCCCGGCAGATCATCGCCGAGGTTCAGAACGCCGTCGCCGGATGGCGTGAAAGCGCGGCTGCGCACGGGCTATCAGCCCGCGACGTCGCCCGGATGGAATCGGCGTTCGCATATCAGGGTTGAGGAATTTGGCGGCGTCCTGAGATCAACGGTTTCCTTATCCCCTGATCGCCGATCCTCGACACGGGTAGCATAATCTTCCCGCCGGCTCGTAAACGTCTACTTCAATCCAGGTGAGGAGGGCGCTGCTCTCGACTTCGGTTACAGCTGCTCACCGTACCGCGTCGACCTCGGCTTCGATGCGATTCTCGACCTCCATGTCTACTCAATTGGCTGGCGCCCTGACGGCATTTCGTGGTTGGTGGACGGCGCGCTCGTGCACGAGCACGGTAGCTCGGACCCACTCCAATACCGCACCATTCTATGACGCTCAAAGAACGTTGCACGCACTCGACAACCTGTTCGGCCCGAGGTTGTCACCCATGTAGCCGGAACGTTTTGTCAACCATGTGTCCGGGCTGTACAGGGTGAAAGATGGTAGCGGAGGAGGGCTCTTAATAAATCATCCACTTCAATGACTTAGGATGACCAACCTTCCGTCCACAGCCCGTTTCGGCGCCTTAGAGCCCGCCAAAAGTGGCGAACCATTTTGCAACCGCGCCAATGTTCCATTTCGAAGCGAAAACAACCTCGCGTTCTTGAACGCGATCCAAGGCCTCCGCTACAGCGGGAAGCCAGCCGTTCGGCCGCCAGGGCGACGGCCTTTGCACCGACGGCGGA
>CAZQLI010000146.1:0-5374 GCA_964594145.1 uncultured Sphingomonas sp.
GATGCGCTGGCGCATCAAGCGTGAAACCAACGACGAGCTCCGCCAGAAATTCGTCGACATCACGGTGCCGCAGGCGGAGTTTCTCGGCCTCGACGTCCCGGATCCGGACCTCAAGTGGAACCCGGACAAGGAGGGCTATGATTTCGGCGAGGTCGACTGGGAGGAATTTTACGCGGTGGTCCGAGGAGAAGGGCCCGTCGCGAAGGAAAGGATGGAAGCCCGCCTTGAAGCCTGGGAAAAGGGAGCCTGGGTCCGCGAGGCCGCTGTCGCCCATGAAGCGAAGCGCAAGGCGAAGCAGGCTGCTTGACCTTTGCGGCCGCTTGCCGCGAAAGCGGCGAGCTTGGCTGTTCCAGCTAACAGCGGGGAGGCCCGGTGAGGAGCCGCATCGCTTGCGGCCATGGTAGGGGAAGTTGAGAATGTCCGGTCACGACTGGCCGCTGTGGGAGGTGTTCGTTCGTGCCAAGGGCGGCCTTAGCCATCGCCATGTTGGCAGCGTTCATGCTCCTGACCCGGAGCTCGCGCTCCGTCACGCGCGGGACACCTACACGAGGCGGCTCGAGGGGGTGAGCCTGTGGGTCGTGCCCTCGGCATCGATCATCGCGTCCGACCCGGCCGACAGTGGGCCGCTGTTCGAACCGGCCGAGGACAAGATCTACCGCCACCCGACCTTCTATGACATTCCGGACGAGGTGAAGCACATCTGATGCCGAGCCTTCCAGTGATCGAAAACGAGGATGAAAAGCGCTCGAAGCGCGCTTCGGGCAGCGGGGTCTTCGACGCTCCGGTCCCCGGCAGCGAGGACCCGGCGCTTCTCGCCTATTACGAGCGACTTGGCGACGATGCGCTGATCCTCGGCCAGAGGCTCTCGGAATGGTGCGGTCACGCTCCGGCCCTGGAAGTCGACCTCAGCCTTGCCAACATTGCACTCGACCTCATCGGCCAGGCCACCAATTTCCTCGGCCTCGCCGGCGATGCTGACCGCCTTGCCTTCCACCGCGACGTCCTCGACTGGAAGAACTGCCTCCTGGTCGAGCAGCCCAATGGCGACTTTGCGCGGACCATCGCCCGCCAGCTGCTCTTCTCGACCTTCCAGCACATGCTTTACCAGCGCCTGTCTCAGTCGGCGGACCAGGGGATAGCCGCAGTCGCTGCGAAGGCGGCCAAGGAAGTGGCCTATCACCGCGAGCTCGCTGCAGACTGGACGGTGCGGCTCGGTGACGGGACCGAGGAAAGCGCCCGCCGGATGGCCGATGGACTCGACTGGTGCTGGCGGTTCATTCCGGAACTGTTCGAAGTGGACGAGCTCCTCGCCGGGCTCGTCCAGCGGGGCATCGCCGTCAACCCGCGGGAGTTCGAGGAGGAATATCGCTCCTCGCTGTCGCAGCTACTCGCCGAGGCAGGGCTTGCCCCGCCGCCGGACCAGCGGCCGATCCTCGGCGGAAGGCGCGGCCATCACAGCGAGCATCTCGGCCACCTCCTGGCCGTGATGCAGTTCCTGCCGCGCACCTATCCCGACGCCCGGTGGTAAGCTGATGGCCGAGCATTTCTACAAGCTTCGCGTCGCGGAGATCGTACCCGAGACCGCGGACGCCAACTCCATCCGCTTCGAGCTGCCCCAAGGCCTGGAAGAACTGTTCCGCTTCCGGGCGGGCCAGCACCTGTCGATCCGGGCCGAGATCGGCGGCGAGGAAGTCCGTCGCAATTACTCGCTCTGCGTCGCTCCGGACGAGGGACAGCTCAAGGTCACGGTCAAGCGCGTCGCGAACGGTGTCTTTTCCAACTGGGTCGGTGATCAGCTGAAGGCCGGAGACGAGCTCGACGTGATGACCCCGCACGGATCCTTCACGGTCGACTGGGAGCCGGACGCGAGCCGCCGTTACGTCGCCTTTGCCGGGGGCTCCGGGATTACCCCGGTGATCTCGCTCATCAAGACCGCCCTCAAGACCGAGCCCGGGAGCCGCTTCACCCTTTTCTATGGAAACCGGGACGCCAGCTCGATCATCTTCCTCGAGGAGCTTGCAGCGCTCAAGGACCGCTACATGGGCCGTTTCGAGCTCTATCATTTCCTCAGCGATGAAGAGGGCGACGTCGAGCTGTTCAACGGCATGCTCGACAGGGGAACCTGCGACAGCGCGATCGATCTTCTGGTCGAGGAGCCAGGAGCCGTCGATGGCTGGTTGATCTGCGGACCCGGCCCGATGATGGATGCAGCCGAGGCCGCGCTGGTCGACCGGGGCATCGCCCGGGAGAAGATCCACATCGAGCGCTTCCTCGCCGACCGCCCGTCGGCCGCGCTGGCGCGGCAGATGGCGCAGCTCCAGGAAAAGGCGGCAGGGCTGACGCTCAGCGTCACGCTCGACGGGCGGACCCGGCGGGTCGAGTTCACCGAGGCCAATATCCTCGACAGCGCGCGCGAGGCCGGGCTTCCGGCGCCCTTTGCCTGCAAGGCGGGGGTGTGCGCCACCTGCCGGGCCAAGGTGACCAGCGGCAAGGTCGAGATGGCCGCACGCTATGGCCTCACCGACGATGAAATCGCGGCCGGTTACGTGCTCACCTGCCAGTCCGTCCCCGTCGGCGAGGGCGTTGCAGTCGACTATGACGCCTGACCGCCCGCGGGGGTGACTGTTGTCAGGCTTTGGGCTAGTTCCCGGTCATGCTGGACGAGCCACTTGTGACAGGCACCAATGCAGGTGCCCAATTCTTCGATGCCCTTGGCGATGTGCAGAGTGATTCCCTCCTTGCACTGATCGCAATGGCCAATGCGGACCAGAGGCCGGACAAGATCGATGTCGGCGTCGGTGTCTATCGTGACGGGGTCGGCAATACCCCGATCCTGAGGGCGGTTAAGGCTGCCGAGAAGCTGCTTTGGGAAGAACAGCAGACCAAGAGCTATATCGGTGGGCTGGGCGACCGACGCTACACCGAGCTGCTTCGGCCGATCCTTCTCGGGCGGCACTCAAGGGATGACCGGATTGCCGGGATCCATACGCCCGGCGGATGCGGTGCGCTCAGCCTCGGGTTCAAGCTGGTCGCTGCAGCCCATCCAGGCGCGATGGTTCATGTCGGAACGCCGACCTGGCCCAACCATATCCCGGTGGTGACCGCGGCCGGCCTCCAGATCACCGAGCATCGCTACTATGACCGGGTCGCGACCCGAATCTGCTTCGACGAGTTGATGTCAGCGCTCGGAAACGCCAAAAGCGGTGACGTGGCGCTGTTGCATGGCTGCTGTCACAACCCGACCGGCGCCGACCTCGACGAGGAGCAGTGGCGCCAGCTGGTCGACGTTGTTTCCAGCCGCGGCCTCATCCCGTTCGTCGATATTGCCTACCAGGGGCTCGGTCGCGGGTTCGCCGAGGACGCGGCGGGCCTGCACCTGCTGCTCGACGCCTGCGAAGAGGTGATCATCGCGCAGAGCTGCGACAAGAATTTCGGCGTCTATCGCGACCGCGTCGGCTCGATGTTCCTGAAGACGCGCTCGGCCGAGCAGAGCCAGCGGGCAATGAGCCATGTCGTCCAGATCGCCCGCGAGATGTGGTCGATGCCGCCCGACCATGGCGCCGCGGCCGTCCGGATCGTTCTCGATACGCCAGAGCTTCGAACCGACTGGGAAGCCGAAGTCGGCGAGATGCGGGGGCGCATCAACCGGATCCGCGCCGCCATCGCCGCGGCCGACCCGAGGCTTGCCTATATCGGCAACCAGTATGGAATGTTCTCGATGCTTCCGCTCTCGTTCGAGCAGGTGGTTCAGCTTCGCGAACGCCATGCCATCTACATGGCGGACAGCGGGCGGTTCAACGTCATCGGCATGGCCGATCACGCGGTCGACCGCTTCATTGCCGCCGTCGTCGAGGCGATGAATGGCTAAGGCGGTGGAACTGGCCCCGACGGAGTCCGACTTTGGACAGGTGCCGGGGATCGACTGGCAGGAGGTTGCGCGGCTGGTCCTGACCAGCAGGGCGATGGACGAGCTCGAGGAAAACCGCCTCGTTCCGGAAAAGAAGGTCCTCTACCAGTTCTCGGCCAGGGGCCATGACCTCGCGCAGGTCCTGCTCGGGCTGCAGCTAAAGGACGGGGACGCGGCCTGCGGCTATTATCGCTCGCGGCCAATGCTCCTTGCTCTTGGAGTTCCGCTTGCCGACGCGCTCGGCTCCGGAATGGGCCGCGAGGGCGGCTATTCCGACGGGCGCGATATCGGAGTCGTGTTCAACTACCCCAATCCCGGCGGGGCCCACGCGCTGCCGATGTGCGGCGGGGTAGGAGCGCAATATACGCCGGCCGCCGGCTGGGCCCAGGCCATCTGCTACAAGGCGAAGGTGCTCGGCGAGGAGAGCGATGCCATCGCCGTCGTGCTCGGCGGCGATGCAAGCTGCGCCACCGGTGGATTTTGGTCAGCACTAACAATTGCAACCACGCAATCTTTGCCACTGCTATTTTTCATCGAGGACAATGGCTACGGCATCTCGGTAACCTCCGATTACCAGACCCCCGGCCGGGATATCGCCGCCAACCTCGCCAGTTTCCGGAACCTTGCGATCTGGAACGGGGACGGCACCGAGCCGGCCGAGGCTGCACGGATGATCGGCGAAGCCGTTGCCCATGTCCGGGCGCGGAAGGGGCCGGGCCTCATCCGCCTCACCGTTCCACGCCTCGAGGGTCATAGCTACCAGGACACGCAGGCCTACAAGCCCGAGGAGACCCTCAAGGCCGAGTGGCAGCGCGACCCGCTCCCCAAGCTCAGGGCCTTTGCTTCCGGGCTCGATTGGGACCTCATCGAGGCGAGCGTCGAGCGCGAGGTGGAGGCTGCCCGGGCCGAGGCGGAATCCCGCGGCGTCTCACCCCCCGAGCGGGTGACCGAGCATTTGTTTTCGGCGGGCAAGCGAAGCCAGGTGGGCGGCGGGGCAGGCCTCGATCTCGACGGCTGCCACGACGAGCCGCGGCCCGAGGGGCAGCGGATCAACATGGTAACGGCGATCCGCCGGGTTCTCGACCAGGAACTCGAGGCGAACCCGAGGGTGCTGCTGTTCGGCGAAGATATCGGTCCCAAGGGCGGGGTCCACGCGGTCACGCTCGGCCTCCAGCAGAAATATGGGCTCGAACGTGTGTTCGACACGTCGCTCAACGAGGAAGGGATCGTCGGCCGGGCGGTCGGAATGGCGCTTGCCGGCCTGATGCCCGTTCCCGAGATCCAGTTCCGCAAATATGCCGAGCCTGCAACCGAGCAGATCAACGACTGCGGGACGATGCGCTGGCGCACCGCCAATCGCTTCAGTGCGCCGATGGTGCTTCGCATCCCGGGCGGATTCTTCAAATGCGGCGATCCCTGGCACAGCCAGACCAACGAGGTGCAGTTCATCCATAACCCCGGGTGGAT
>CAZQLI010000147.1:0-5361 GCA_964594145.1 uncultured Sphingomonas sp.
TATCGATCCGCAGATCGGATTCATTGATGTCGACATCAAGGTCGTCGTCGACCTCTGGATAGACCCACACCGAGGCGAAGCTGGTATGGCGGCGCGCCGAGCTGTCATAGGGGCTGATCCGGACCAGCCGGTGGACGCCCCCCTCGACCTTGAGGTTGCCATAGGCATTCTCGCCCTTGATGAGCAGCGTCGCCGACTTGACCCCGGCCTGTTCGCCCGCATGGAAATCGACCAGCTCGACCTTCATCCCGTGACGCTCGGCCCAGCGGGTGTACATCCGCTGCAGCATCCCGGCCCAGTCATTGCTTTCCGTGCCGCCGGCACCGGCGTTGATCTCGATATAGCTGTTGTTGGAGTCAGCTTCTCCGGCGAGGAGCGCCGCGACCTTGTCCCGCTCGGCCCGCTCGGCGAGCTCGCCCAGTGCTTTCACCCCGTCGTCGACGAGGGCCTCGTCGCCCTCCATCTCGGCCATCTCGATGAGCTCGACCGTGTCGGTGAGCTCGCGCTCGATCTTCTCGGTGGCACCGATCGCCTCCTCGAGGCGGCGGCGCTCGCGCATGACCTCCTGGGCGCCCTTGGGATCATCCCAGAGCGTAGGGTCCTCGACCCTGGCATTGAGCTCGGCAAGCCGGCGCTGCGCCCGGTCCCAGTCGAGAAAGCGCCGCAACAGCGCGGTAGCGGCATTGATCTGGTCGATATGGGCTTGCGCTTCGGCGCGCATGATCGGTTCTTTCGTTAGACAGCCTGGGTCGGCGAAGAAGGCCGTTAGTAAATCCCGCCCTGCCTTTGCAAGAATTCGCCGCTATCGGCCGGCGGGCGCTGCCTCGGCTGGGTCCGGGTGCGGGCCGTAGCCGGGCGCGCGTCGGACGCGGCCTGGGCCGCATCCTCTTCACGAGCGCTTGCAAGCTCGACGCTTCGCCGGAACGCCCGCCGGGGCTCCGTCTCGGGCTGGAATGCCTCCCAGATGACGCTCGATTTCGGATCGACCTCGGTCGGGAAGCTTCCGAACACGCGCTTGCCGGTCGCGCGGTCGATTCGCACCATCCGGATGCCCGCCGGGGCGACGAACGGGATCTTCGGCCGGTCCTTGAAGGCGACCTGGGCGAACTGCTTGAAGATCGGTGCTGCGACCCGGCCGCCCTGCGCACCGTGACCCATCGGCCTTGGCTGGTCATAGCCAAGATAGACACCGGCGACGATGTCCGGGGTTCCGCCGATGAACCAGACGTTGGTCGGGCCCGAGGTGGTCCCGGTCTTGCCGAACAGCGGACGGTCAAGGTCGCGCAGGATTGTCGCCGTCCCTCGCTCGACCACGCCCTCGAGGATGTGGATCATCTGATAGGCTGCCTGGGCATCGATCAGCTGCTTCTGGCGCGAGGGCGGACGCGGCATGGCCTTGCCGTCCCAGTCGGCTGCGTTGCAGGCACCGCCATTATTGGCTTCCATCACTTGGCAGCGGTTGTCGGTCCGGTAGATGACCCTCCCGTTGCGGTCCTGGACATAGTCGATGAGGGTCGGCGTCACCGACCGGCCGTTATTGGCGAGGACCGCATAGGCGTTGGTGAGCTTGAGAACGGTGGTCTCGCCGGCGCCAAGCGCGATCGAGAGATAGCGGTCATAGTCGCCCACGCCGAGCTTGGCGGCATTGGCCACGACCTTTTCCATGCCGGTCTGGGAGGCGGCCCGGATGGTCATCAGGTTGCGTGACTGCTCGACACCCCAGCGGAGCGTTTTCGCGCCCGAATATTTGCCGTCGAAGTTGCGGAAGCACTTGTTGCCAAGGCCGGCGCCCTGCCAGACGCAGAAGGGCGCATCGACGATGATCGAGGCCGGGCTGAGGCCGTTTTCAAGGGCGGTCACATAGACGATCGGCTTGAACGCCGAGCCTGGCTGGCGCTGCGCCTGGGTTGCGCGGTTATAGGAGGAGCCAATGACGTCGAACCCGCCCTGGATGGCGAGCACCCGTCCGGTGTGCACTTCCTCGGCGACGAAACCGCCACCGACCTCCGGGATCGAGCGAAGCGCGTAGCTGTTGGCGCCGAGCTGTTTCACGACGATGATCATGCCCGGGCGAAGCGCCCCGAAGGCAGTCCCGCCGCCGCCGCGAACGGCCTGGCGCGCAGCGGATTCCGGCAGCGTTCCAGTCGATCCGTCCGAAAATCCGATCCTCGCCTGGTTACCGGACTTCGAAAGCACGACAGCCTTCTTCCAGTCGGCAAAGCCGGTTCCGAGCGCTGCGACCCGAAGCTGGGTCTGCCAGTCCTTCGAGACGTCGATGCTAAGGCCCGTATCGCGCCAGCCGCGCCCGCCGTCGAACCGGGCCAGGCCCTCGCGCAGGGCCTCGGCCGCCGCGTCCTGCATCCTGGGCATCATCGAGGTGCGGACCCAAAGGCCCCCGGCATAAACGCTGTTCGGGCCATCCTCGGCGGTCTCGCCGAAGCGGCGCATCAGGTCGCGGCGGACTTCCTCCATGAAATAGCCGCCCTGGTCGCGGAACTTGGTGCTCGAGCCATAACGGATCGTCCCGAGCGGGGTGCGCGCGGCAGCGAGGCGCTCCTCCTCGCTGATATAGCCATTGTTCTGCATTTCGCGCAGGACATAGTTCCTTCGGCCAAGAGCCCGCTCGGTCGCCCGGACCGGGTCATAATTGCTCGGGGCCTTGGGGAGGACCGCGAGATAGGCGGCCTCGGGGAGCGTGAGGTCGGCAACGTCCTTGTCGAAATAGGCCCGACTCGCTGCCTGGACCCCATAGGCGTTGCGGCCAAGGAAAATGGAGTTGAGGTAAAGTTCGAGTATCTGTTCCTTGGAGAGGGTCGCCTCCAGCCGGAACGCGAGGATGGCCTCGCGGATTTTCCTGCTGATCGCATATTCATCGTCCTGGAGCAGATATTTGGCTACCTGCTGGGTGATGGTCGAGCCGCCCTTGGCCCGTCCCCCGGTCAGCGCCTTCGTCGTATAGTCGAACACCGCGCCGACGAGGCCGGGGTAATCGATTCCGCCATGGCTGAAGAAGGTCTTGTCTTCCGCGGAGATGAAGGCCTCGACGACGAGCTCGGGATATTCGTCATAGGCAAGCTCGACGCGCCGCTCGCGGGCGAAGGTCTGGACCGGGTTGCCGTCATAGCCGCGGACGTTCGACGGGAGCGGCGGCTGGTAAGCGAGCAGCTTCTCGGAACTGGGAATATTTCTCGCGAAAACGACGAACACCACCGCCATCAGCATCAGCCCGGCGAACAGGGCCCAGGCACCGCGGCGCACCCAGGTGCGCGCGAACAGCGGGTCCAGGCGCCGGTGGACGCGGTGGTTGAACGTGACGAGGTTTGGAATCTTCAGGCCTGGAAATTTCATGTGCGGGCAGGGTGTAGCCCCAACGGGCTGACAGGAAAAGGCGCTCGTTCAGTGCAGGGCACGAGTGGCAAGGTCGGCTTCGACGGCCTGTGCAAGGGCAAGGACCAGCGGCGCCCGCCCTTCGGGCGTCATCAGCCTGGCCTCGTCGTCGGCATTGCTGATGTAGCCCGCCTCGACAAGCACGGCCGGGGTCTCGGCGCGGCGAAGGACATGGAAGGAGGCAAACTGGTGGGGCCGAGGCCTGAGCTCGACCCTCCCGGCGGCCCGGCGGAGCAGGCGTTCGGCCAGCCCGGCCGAGGCTTCCATCTGCTCGCGAAGCGCGACATCGGCGAGAAGCGCCCGGACGCTGTCGTCGGCCTCGCTCGAGAGGGCGCCGGCTTCCTGGTTCTCCGCCTCGGCGAATCGGGCGGCGGCGGCGCTCGAGGCGACGTCCGACAGCGAATATATGGTCGCCCCCCTGGCGAGGGGATTGGGCGCACTGTCCATGTGCAGGGACAGGAACAGGCTTGCCTGGAGACGCCGGGCGATGGCGGCCCGCTGTTCGAGGGTCAGGTAACGATCATCCTCCCGGGTAAGCGCGACCCGCACCCGGCCGCGCTCCTCGAGCAGGTCGGCAAGCTCGCTCGCCATGGCGAGCGTGAGCTGCTTTTCCGAAGTCGCGCCGGATACGCCGGGGGCGCCCGGATCACGCCCGCCATGACCGGGATCGATAAGGATGATCGGCCGGCCGGGAAGGCGCGCCTCCCGCACCCTTACATCCGCCACCGGCTCCGGAAGGTCGAGGGTCAGCCGCCCGGTGCGCGCTTCGCCGATCAGTGCCGCGGCATCACGGATGACGCCGGTCCTGGCGCCCCAGTCGATTGACGTCGAGAGGCCGATCGCCAGCAGCGCCGCAACGCCGATTGCAAGGCCAATGCTTCTCCCCCGCTCCACGCCGGCGAGGGTAAGTGACGCCGCGCCATTCGCCAAGCGCGATCAACTGCGTTTTTTTGGGCATGGCGGTAGTTGCGGAGGGACGGGGCCGATGCTAACCCCCATCGTCCTTCCGGCAATCGGAAGAATATGGGCCGCCTCCGCTCGGGACTGGCGGCATTCAGGGTTGACGCTTGCATGATGCCACAAGACGCCTTTGCCAAGCTCCATGACGGGCCTGGCGACGCGTCATTCGCGACGAGGGTCGCGATGTGCCGTGCAGCAGAAGCAGTTTTCGCACATCGCGCCGGTACCACTCACGGGCCGGCCCTTTATTTGGCGCGCCGGTCCATGGCGACCGGTTTCCGCGCCCGGAGAATTTTCAATGTCCATGCGCATGCTAATCGACGCGCGCCACCCGGAGGAGACCCGGGTTGCCGTCGCGACGGGAAACCGGATCGAGGAGTTTGATTTCGAGTCCTCGGAACACAAGCAACTCAAGGGCAATATCTATCTGGCAAAGGTGACGAGGGTCGAGCCCTCGCTCCAGGCGGCGTTCGTCGATTATGGCGGCAACCGCCACGGTTTCCTGGCCTTCAGCGAAATCCACCCCGACTATTACCAGATTCCCAAGGCGGACCGCGATGCCCTCCTCGCCGAGGAAGCGGCGCATGCCGCCGAGGAAGAACGACTGCGCGCTGCCGAGTTCGACGTCGACGATGCCGACGAGGCTGACGGATCCGGCGAAGACGCCGGCGAGACCGACGCCGAACTCGAGGCGGACGGCGAGGAAGCAGCCGAGGTCGGGACCGGCTCGGCCCGTTCCCCGGTCGACGAGAGCGCAGCGGAAGAGCTGCGCAAGAAGCGCCAGGCCCTTCGCCGCCGCTACAAGATCCAGGACGTAATCCAGCGCCGGCAGGTGCTCCTGGTCCAGGTCGTCAAGGAAGAGCGGGGCAACAAGGGCGCCGCGCTCACCACCTACCTCTCGCTCGCCGGCCGCTACTGCGTCCTCATGCCGAACACGTCGCATGGTGGTGGGATCAGCCGGAAGATTTCCAACGGCGCCGACCGCAAGCGGCTGAAGTCGATCATGGCCGACCT
>CAZQLI010000148.1:0-5325 GCA_964594145.1 uncultured Sphingomonas sp.
GGGGCCATGCTTGAAGCCCTGGCCAGAGCCGCCTCCCACCAGTACGACATTTTCCATGGCCGGGTGGCGATCGATCAGGAAATCGCCGTTGGAGCTGTTCTCGTACTGGCAGACTTCCGCGCCGCTTATCGGCGCGCCCTTCAGCAGCGGGAAACGCCGGTCACGAAAAGCAATCACCTCGTCGAGCGCCGCACGTGTCGGGGTACGTTGCTGGGTGTCGGGATCGACATAGGCGCCATGCTGGTCATGGGCGAACTTCACGCCGCGCCCTTCGAGGTCCGGGAAGCCGTAATAGATGTCACCCTCGTTGAAGTCGGCCCAGCCGGGCATCGCCTCCGGCAGGAAGCGGCGATCGCCTGCCGGCGGCGCAAAATAGAAAATCTCCTGGCGGGTGGCGAAGATCCGCTTTCCAAGGATGTCCGGAAACAGGCGGGGCAGCCATGGTCCGAGTGCAAAGACGAAAGCGTCGGCGCCAATTTTCCCGCCGGAAAGCTCCAGTTCGCCTAGTGACCCGGCCGAGGTTCGCGGCGCCCGGGCAATGTCGAGGCGATAGCTCCCGCCCTTGTCGACAAATTGCTTCACCAGGGTCTGGACGGCCCTTCTGGCCATCAGTGCGCCGAACTCCGGCTCGAACAGGCCGATTGAGCCCGTGCTGAATTGGATCATCGGGAAGCGCGCCTGGAGGCTCGATCCCTCGAGACGCTCGAGCGGGAGGCTGAGACGTTGATGCACCTCGACCGAATCGCGGAAATAATCATTGTCCGCGGCGCTGAAGAACAGGACCCCGCTTCGAATGAAGACCGGGAGGCCCGAACGCTTGCTGAGGGCATCCCATTCCGAAAGGCTGGCAAGGGCCATGCGCGTATAGATCTCGTCGCGCCCATAGGCCCCACGCGTCATCCGGCTGTCACCGCCGGAGCTTGCACGGCTGTTGGCCGGCCCGGCCATGTCGACGAGCGTGACGCGGTGCCCGGCGCGGCGAAGATATTCTGCAGTCCAGGCGCCGAACACGCCTGCGCCGATGACGGCCACATGCGCCGCGCTGCCGGGGGCGGCGGCACGAAGAACCGCCGGGGCGATGGCCCCGGCGGTCATTCCCCCGATCACCGCCCGGCGGGTCATGCGCGGCGAACCAACATGTCCGCCGCCCACGCCCTAGTTCCCGAACTTGATCCGGGTGGTGATCCCGATGGTCCTCGGGGTCCCGATGTTGAAGCCAAGCCGTGCCCGGCCGCCGCGCTCGCGATCGAATGACAGCAGCGCATTCTCGTCGAACAGGTTGTTGACGTAGGCGACGACCTCGAGACCATTGTCCCACTCGATCCCGGCGGACAGGTTGACGATCTGGTACGACGGCAGCTTGAGGTCGAGGATCGTGACCTCGCTACCGTCCATGCCAAAGACCGGGAGGCCGTGCGGGAAGCCGCGCGGATTATCTTCCTGGTCGCCCGGCTGGGTGTAGCGGCTTCCGACATGCTGGAAGCTCGCGTTGACGTACCAGTCGCCATTGTCGCTGAACCGCTGGGTATAGGTTGCAGCGGCCGCCACCTGGAACTTGGGAACGGTCGGCAGGCGGTTGCCCTCGCGGATGCCGGTACGGTCGTCGAGCGGCGAGGGTAGCGTCGAATCGAACTCAGCCGAGACGTAGCTCCCGGCAAGGGACAGATCGAGACCCTGCAACGGCGAGGCAGCGACCTCCAGCTCGACGCCCGTCGTGTGCGCCTTTGGAACGTTGAACACGATGCGCGACGAGCAGCTTCCGGCATCGACCGTGACCTGGAGGTCCTTGATCTTCGTGTGGAAGATCGCACCGTTCACGGTGATCGGGCCCTTCGAATATTTAACGCCGGCCTCATAGTTCCAGAGCGTCTCGTCGTCGTAGGATTCCGAGGCGAAGGCGCCATAGATCAGCTCGTCCTCGTCGCTGCACAGCGGGAGGTTGAGCGGGTCGTTGATGCCCCCGAGGCGGAAGCCCTTTGCGGCCTGGACGTTGACGCTGAGATTGCGGTTGGGCTCCCAGGTCGCAATGAGGCGCGGGCTTATGCCGGTCGACGAGGTCTTGTCGGCGATCCTGGTGTCGACGTTCGAGAAGACGCCGCCGGAAACGAAGTCGCGCTCTTCCTCGAAATCATAGTAGCGGGCGCCGGCGGTGAGCTTGAACTGCCCGAAATCATAGCTTGCCTCGCCGAACACCGCCTTCTGCTTGATGTCGTAGGGAAGGTCGGCGTTGTAGGGCGAATCTGCAGGGAAGCCGTTGGCGAGGTCGGCTGATGTTACTCCTGCGACCGGGATCAGGAAGAACTCGTCGACGAAGGCATCATAGCCGGGCGTCGGAAGGCGCTGGGCATAGATGCGCTCGACGTCCGAATAGAAGCCGCCGACCAGCCACTGGAACGGGCTGTCGTTGGTCGAGGCAAGCCTTATTTCCTGGGTCCAGGTCTTGAGGTCGGTGGTGTCGCGAAGGTTCGAGGGGATGGTGGTGACCTCGATCGGAAGGCCAAGGTCGACCGAAACCGAGTGGGTCAACGCCGATGCGTCGCGGCTGACGAGGATGTCGCGGTTGATGTAGCTGGTGATCGAGGTGAGTTCGACCCCCCCGAAATCATAGGAGGCCGTGAGGTCCGCGAGGAACGTCTCGTCCCGGAAGCCCTCACGCATCAGCAGATATTGCTCGCGCTCGTCATAGACGTGGGAAGGGGTGGTGAACTGGTTGAGGAAGATGTTGAACACCTCCTCGCGGTTGAACCCGTCGGACGTCACCTTCTGGTAAACGACCCTCGGAGTGATCTTGAAGTCGTCCACCGGCTGCCACAGGAGCGAGATGCGCCCGCCGTAGCGCTCGCCGTCATTGACGTCCTTGCCTCCGGCCGGACCGAGGGCGTCGATGAAGCCGGGATATTTGGTGACATAGCCCACCGCCCGGACCGCCGCAGTGGCGCCGAGCGGGACGTTGAGTGCGGCCTTGAGGTGTCCGCCGGCCTCGCCGCCATGCACGTGGTTGAGATTGAACTCGGCCATTCCCTCGGTTCGACCGAGCCGTGGCTGGTTGGTGATGTAGCGCAGCGTGCCGCCGACGCTGCCGGAGCCGAACAGCGTTCCCTGCGGGCCGCGGAGTGTCTCGACGCGGTTGAGGTCGAACAGGTCGAGGTCCGGAGTGAATAGCGAGAGAGAAATCACCGATTCGTCGAGATAGACGCCGACCTGTTCCTTCACGCCCGGCTGGTCGCGGACGATCTGGCCGGCCGAGACGCCGCGCACCGACACCTGGCTCTGGCCAGGCCCGAGGTTCTGCACGGCGAGACCGGCGATGTTGCGGCTGATGTCCTCGATGGTCGAGGCGTTGGCGCGCTGGATGTCTTCCTGGGTCTGGGCGTTGATCGAGAAAGGAACGTCCTGGACGGTGGAAGCGCGCTTGGTCGCGGTGACGATGATGAGGTCGCCCTGGGCGGCCTCGGTCTGCTCGTTCACGGCCTGGGCTCCCGCCTCCTGGCCGGTCTGGGCCCAGCCGGGCGAAGCGGCGGCAAGGGCAGCGGCGCCCACTAGAAGGTTACGGACAGCTTTAACCCTGATCGTCATCGTCATTCCCCTGTTAGAAGACGTTATGTCGTCTTCCAGACTATGCCCCATTACGGCTGCGAAAAGAGGCCCTGTTGCATTTCTCGGAGGGACTGTTGCGAAAGTGTAACAGAATGGTTCAACGGCCGGAAACCGGCGGCAGGTAACGAGGCGGATATCGTTGGAAAAAGCAGGGAAAAACGGGCGCACGGAAATCTTGCCGCTGGGAGCGCCGCACGAGGAGCTCCATTGCTCACCTGCCTCGTTCGTTCGCCAGGCCGGCCCCTCCCCGGGGCGGTTGGTTGCTCGACTTCGCCTGGCGCCAGGGCGCGGGGCCCGGCTTTTGGGGTCCACCCGTCAGCCAAGGTCGAATGGCAACTGCTCTGCAAGGCCGGCGAGCGCCTGGCGATTGGCGACGGTTGCGCCCTTCCGGAGCAGGAAGATGTGCCGCATGATCTCGGCCTGCTGTTCGAGCCCGTATCGGCCAAAGGCTTTTCCGGGGACGAGCGCGTAGGAATAGCGGCAGAAGGGATGCCTCATCAGGGGTAGGTAAAATCTGCCGCCCCGCTGCGCCTGCATGACATGGGTCATTTCATGGATGAACAGTCCCTGGAGGCCGAGACCTTCCTTCGAGAAATCCTCCGACCAGAGGCTGCTCTCGGGATGGAAGTGAATATTGCCGGTCGGGGCCATGACCACGCCCCGGGGCTGGAAGGGCCACCATTTTTTGCGTAGGATCCGGACCCGCCCGAAGTCGATGGCGTCGCCAAAAACGGACCGGGCGAGCGCGATTTCGCCTTCAGTAAGTGGCCTTGACGATTTCACGCGGACATTCATTGCGGGCGCTTCGCGCCCCAGGCAAGTAGAACCGCTGGAAATCGGGGCGTTCTTACTTGCCGATCGCTGCTCCCGCCGCTAGGGCAGCGCAAAATCAAACGGAGGAAAGTCCACATGAGCGAGACCGCCGATCGGGTGAAGAAGATCGTCGTCGAACATCTCGGTGTCGAGGCCGACAAGGTCACCGAGGAAGCGAGCTTCATCGATGATCTGGGCGCCGACAGCCTCGACATCGTCGAGCTGGTCATGGCGTTCGAGGAAGAATTTGGCGTGGAGATCCCGGACGATGCCGCCGAGAAGATCACCACCGTCAAGGACGCAATCGAATATATCGACACCAACAAGGGCTGATCGGGAGCGATTGCTGCCGCCCGCCTGGAGAGGCGGCTCGAACGGCTTCCCGTGAACTTCGGGAGGCCGTTTGCATTTAAAGTGGCATTGAAGGGAAATTGTTCATGCGCCGTGTCGTGGTGACAGGTCTTGGTCTGGTCACGCCGCTGGGAGGCAATGTCGAAACCAGCTGGGCAAATATCATTGCCGGCAAGTCGGGCGCGGGGACCATCACCCGCTTTGACGCGTCGGACCAGAAATGCCGCATTGCCTGCGAGGTGAAACCCGCGGACCATCCCGACGGATTCGATCCCGCCAAGCGCGTTGATCACAAGATCCAGCGCCAGGTGGACCCGTTCATCATCTACGGTCTCGATGCCGCCGGCCAGGCCGTCGAGGATGCCGGGCTCATCGAGATGGACGAGGCGATGAGGCTGCGTGCCGGCTGCTCGATCGGCTCGGGCATCGGCGGGCTCCCGGGGATCGAAAGCGAGAGCCTTGTCCTGCATGAAAAGGGACCGGGCCGAGTGAGCCCGCATTTCGTGCACGGGCGGCTGATCAACCTCATCTCCGGCCAGGTCTCGATCAAATATGGGCTGATGG
>CAZQLI010000149.1:0-5317 GCA_964594145.1 uncultured Sphingomonas sp.
AAGGGAGCGATGGCCGGCGAGCTTGGCCCGGAGATCATCGAGAATGTGTCGGCCGCGCCAAGGTCCAGGAAGTCTTCCCGGCCGGCAAGAAGGACAAGGCCGCTGGCCTCCTCGTGCTCGAGGGCGTCATCCGCAAGGGTCTCCATGCCCGGCTGACCCGCGACGACGTGATCGTTTCGAAGACGACCATTTCCTCGCTCCGCCGGTTCAAGGACGATGTCGCGGAGGTTCGCGCGGGCATGGAATGCGGCGTGCTCCTTGCGGACACGAACGACATCAAGGCCGGCGACCATCTCGAAGTGTTCGAGGTCGAGGAGCGCGCCCGGACGCTTTGACCGTCTTTAACCGGCCGGAACGGGGAACCCTCCGGCCGGTTTCACGGGGCGACACGGGAAATAGCGGGCAGCGAGGAAGTTGGCGATGCGGCGACAGGAAACAGCAGAAGGCCGGTCGGTCCGGCTGCTAAGGGTTGGCGAGCAGGTTCGCCACGCGCTTTCCGAGGTCCTGGTGCGAGGCGACGTCCACGATGACGTGCTCGCCTCGCACAGCATCTCCATTACCGAGGTCAGGATGTCCCCGGACCTTCGCCACGCGACGGTGTTCGTAAAGCCGCTGCTCGGCGCGGACGAGAAGGAAGTGCTCGGTGCGCTCAAGCGCAACGTCCGCTACCTGAAGGGCGAGGTGGCCCGGCGGGTGAACACCAAATATGCCGCCGACCTCAAGTTTCTTGCAGACGAGAGCTTCGAGGAAGGCGGTCGGATCGACACGCTGCTTCGCTCGCCCTCGATCGCCCGCGACCTCGGCGGCGAGGAGTGAGCGACTTGGACGCGCCCATGGCGGGCGATGGTTGCAGCGGGCTGAAGTTCGAGGAGCGGTGGCGCGAGCAATTGAAGGCGGCCTGCGCCGAGGACCTCGATATCTGGTCAATCTACGCCTGGAGCTACGACCCGGAGCGGTTCGACGAGACCATCGGCAGGCTATTGGCAATGCCGTCGAACAGGCTGTTCCTGCTTTTCGACGAGAATGACCTTGCCGGGATGAGCGGGTTTCTCGGCATCGACCGGGATCGCGGCGTCCTGGAGATCGGCAACACTTATTATCGGCCGGCATATCGCGGGACCGGATTCAACCGCAGAGCCAAGGACATGATGCTCCGCCGCGCCTTCGGCTGCGGCTTCAGGCGCGTCGAGTTCCGGGTCGACCAGCGCAACCTGCGAAGCCAGGCGGCGATGAAAAAGCTCGGCGCAGTCCGGGAGGGGGTCTTGCGTTCCGACCGCATCACCTGGACCGGCCATGTCCGGGACACGGTGCTTTTTTCCATTCTCAAGGACGAGTGGAACTCGGCCGCCAGCTAAGCTAGCCTCGCCGCAGAATCATGCGTTCGATCGCTGCCCTTGCCCTCCTGCTGCTTGTCGCCGCGCCCGCCGCAGCGAAGCCCGGCCTTACCATCCGGCCGGGCGAGAGCTGGACCTTCACCATCGCCCGCGGCCAGCCGGCCGACGTCCGCAAATCGCAGCCCTCGGCGATGCCCGGGCCGGGCAGGATCCATGTCACCCTCCGCTCGCTGATGGGCACGACGCTCGCGATCCGCAGCGCAAGGGACGAGGCCTATGCCTACCGGGCCGAGCTTATCGAGGGCGGAAAGTCGGTCGCGGCGCGAAGCTGTACCCTGCCGGCAGACGGAAAACTGTCGCTTGAACATTGGAACGAAAGCGTCGACGCGGTCCGCCTGAGCAATTTCAAGCCGGTCCCCAAGGGCGGAAGCTGCCCCTAGTCCCATGGCCAAGCTCTATTTCTACTATGCGGCGATGAACGCCGGGAAGTCGACGACATTGCTGCAGGCCGACTTCAACTACCGCGAGCGCGGCATGGAAACGATGCTCTGGACCGCGGCAATCGACGAGCGCGCCGGGGCCGGCGTGATCGGGTCGAGGATCGGCCTCGAGGCCAATGCCTCCCGCTATTGCGACTCCACCAGCCTGTTCGACGAGGTCGTGAAGGAACTTATCAAGCGCAAGCTCGACTGCATCCTAGTCGACGAGGCGCAGTTCCTGACCCGTGACCATGTCCTCCAGCTTTGCCGGATCAGCGACGAGCTCAAGATCCCGGTGCTGTGCTACGGGCTTCGAACCGATTTCCTCGGCAACCTATTCCCCGGGTCTGCGGCGCTGCTGGCGCTTGCCGATGCGCTGATCGAGCTCAAGGCGGTCTGCGAATGCGGGCGGAAGGCGACGATGAACCTCAGGGTCGACTCCGACGGCCATGCCGTCGCCGCCGGTGCCCAGACCGAGGTCGGCGGCAATGACCGTTACGTTGCACTCTGCCGGAAACATTTCTTCGAACGGCTCAAGGAGAGCGAGGCGCGCCAGCTCAGGCTGGCAATTCCCCGCTGATCATTCGTCGTCCTCGTCGTCAAAGCTTTCCTGGCTATTGGCTGGCGGAAGCCATTGCCACAATATGGCAACGTTGAGCGCAGCCGCGCTTAGCTGGCAAAGGCCCGCCGCGACCATCATCAGCCCCGGCTCGCCGCTTCGCACGACGAGGAAAATCGCCGTCCCAAGGGTAATCGCGCCGAACAAGATGAAGCCACCGAGATGGCGCGGCAGATAGGGTTCGATCCGCTTGTGCCAGTTGAGCCCGCGGCCGGTCCGGGCGGCAAAATTGCCCAGCGGACCAAATAGGGTGAGGGCCACCTTGGTGAGCCGATAGGTCAGCAGCCTTCGGCCCACGACCGCCGAGCTGGTGGCAATCTCGGCAAATCCGAGCGGAGTGGAAAGCGCATGTTTCGGCGGCTTTGGCCTGCGTGGCCACCAGCGCAGCACCACATAGGCGATCCATTGCCGTGCGCCGAATGCAAAAGCCATTCCGACGGCCTGCCAGCCCGCGGCCCAGCCGACCAGGACGGTTACCAGGCCTCCTACCCCCAGCGCGAGCCGGAAATAGGGCGAGGATGTCCGCGCATCGATGAAGCGAAGGTGGCGCGCCGGCATGCCAAGGGCGATCCAGGGCAGGAAGGCCGCGATCAGCTCCTGGCCGGAGGCGCGCAGGCCTTCCATCAGCGCCAGCACCAGGAGGAGCGAGACGATCAGCGAGGCTGCCTGGACATTGATCGAGAAGAGCCGCGCCTGGCGCCTGATCTCCGGCGGCGCATCGACCCGCTTCTTTAGCGCAGTCGAGGTGGAAAGGCGCGTCAGCATCTGGATCGCCCGAACGAAGACGGTCGCTGCAAGCACCCGCGCCGTGTCGGCGGGACCGATTGCAAGAAGGATCAGCGCCCAGGTGGAGGCGGTCGCGGCGAGCGGCAGATACTCGCGCCCGGCGAGCTGCTTGATCCGTTTTTTTCCCCTCACCTCGGCCAGGCGCCGATCGGCCCGCAGCGGGGAGGAAGAAGAGCCTGGATGTAGCGGAATGCCCGGATCATGGTCGGGACGATACTCCAGAGCGCGAATGGCGCAAAGGCCGCGCCAGCCTTCCGCCGCGAAGCGCTTTCGCGGGTGATGGCTTGCAACTTATCGGGATCGATCCGGCCCGGCGGGGCTTATGGCCAAACCGGCGCGCCTTGTTTATCGCGCCGCCCATGGCGGTTCATGGCTGGATCATTCTCGACAAGCCCCTTGGCATGAGCTCGACCCAGGCCGTTGGCGCCATCAAGCGCCTGCTCCGCGAGGCGGGTGAGCCAAGGACCAGGGTCGGCCATGGCGGGACCCTCGATCCGCTCGCGTCCGGCGTCCTCCCGATCGCCGTCGGCGAGGCGACGAAGCTGTGCGGGCGGATGCTCGATTCCACCAAGGGCTATGAGTTCACGGTCCGCTTCGGCGCCGAGACCGACACGCTCGACGGCGAGGGAGAGATTGTCGCAACGAGCCCGGTCCTGCCCCGCCAGCCGGATGTCGAGGCGATGCTGGAGCGTTTCAGGGGCCCGATCCGCCAGCGGCCGCCTGCATATTCCGCGCTGAAGGTCGAGGGAAAGCGGGCCTATGACCTTGCCCGGTCGGGCGAGCAGGTCGCCCTCGAGGAACGCGAGGTCACCATCCACGACCTTTCCCTTGTCGAGGCCCGGGGCGACGAGGCCATGTTCGCGGTAAGCGTATCGAAGGGAACCTATATCCGCTCGCTGGCCCGGGACATTGCCCATGCGCTCGGCACGGTTGGATATGTGGTAATGCTTCGCCGGACGAAGGCAGGCCCCTTCACCCTGGAACAGGCGATTTCGCTGGACTTTCTGCGCGATGCCGCTAAGGCGCGCCAACTGACGAGGATGGTACTCCCGCTTGAAGCGGGGCTGGACGACATCCCGGCCCTCCCCGTCACCCCCGAACAAGCCAGGCTGCTCCGCCATGGACAGCAGCTTGTCGGGATCCCCGCACGGCCGGGGCTCCAACTGGCTACGGACGGCACGAGGCCGGTCGCACTGGTTGAGTCCTCGGCTGACGGCCTCCGGGTCGTCCGCGGGTTCAACCTTTAGACTGACGAGGAGTATTCGATGTCGATTACCGCTGAGAAGAAGCAGCAACTGATCAAGGAACATTCGCGCGGCTCGGACGACACGGGTTCGCCCGAGGTGCAGGTCGCGATCCTGACCGAGCGCATCACCAACCTGACCGAGCATTTCAAGACCCATGCGAAGGACAATCATTCGCGCCGCGGTCTGCTGATGCTGGTCAACAAGCGTCGTTCGCTTCTTGACTATCTCAAGCGCAAGGACGTTGCCCGATACAGTGATCTCATCACGAAACTGGGCCTCCGCAAGTAAGTTTATGAAAGGGCGCCCTCGCGGCGCCCTTTGACTTTGAGGGACCTCCCGCAATCCGGCGGGGCGTTCACGGGGCTGGAACAAACGCCCCGAACCGAGGCAGGCCGGTAAGCCTGCAAGGGATTTTCCACCCTAAACCGGGAAATCCCGTCCTAGCTGTCCCACGCGCATCCGGCGCCTGGGTGAAGGAATGAGAATGTTTGAAATCAAGACCCAAGAAATCGAGCTCGGAGACAAGACCCTCAGGCTCGAAACCGGCCGTGTCGCCCGCCAGGCCGACGGTGCCGTCCTCGCCACCATGGGCGAGACCGTTGTCCTTTGCGCGGTAACCGCCGCCAAGTCGGTGAAGCCCGGCCAGGACTTTTTCCCGCTGACCGTCCATTACCAGGAAAAATTCTCGGCTGCTGGCCGTATCCCGGGCGGCTTCTTCAAGCGCGAGCGCGGAGCGACCGAAAAGGAAACGCTGGTCAGCCGGCTCATCGACCGTCCGATCCGCCCGCTGTTCCCCGAGGGCTTCTACAACGAAGTGCTCGTGATCGCGCAGGTCCTTTCCTACGATGGCGA
>CAZQLI010000150.1:0-5250 GCA_964594145.1 uncultured Sphingomonas sp.
GCATTCTGCGGAATCTCGCTACCGTCACCCTCACCGCGCCGCTCGCGGAGCCGGTCCCGATAGCGTTTGAGCTGGCGCTCGATCTTGTCGGCAGCGCCGTCGAAGGCAACATGCGCGTCATTGGCACGGTTTGACGATTTCAGGACCACGCCCTGCACGACGGGTGCAACGATGTCGCAGGTGAAATCCTCGTAAGGGCCCCGGCCGAAGGTAACGCTGGCAGCAACGGCCCTTGAAAAATATCTGTCGGCCATCGCCGACAGTCGCCCGGAGACATGGGCACGGAGCGCCTCACCGGTGTCGACCTGGTGACCTGCGACCCGAATGTCCATCATCGCTCTCCTTTCACTCTCCAGTCGGCTCAACCTCCCAACCAAGTCAGGCGGCGCCACGTTCCGAAGTGGGAGCCAGAAATCGTTCCCACAAGGGATTGACGATCTTGGCAAGGAAAGAACGGTGCCTTGCCAGCTCGGCCGGCGTCGGTGCGTGCGGGCGCGGCTCGCGTACCGGCCCGCTAGCCGCACGCTTCGGCATGAACAGTTGAGTGACGGCGGTGGGGGCCTCGGTAACGAGGCCAAGGCCGATCTGCCGTCCGCCCGTCAGCTCGACATAGACCTGTGCAAGCAGCTGCGCGTCGAGCAGCGCGCCATGCTTGATCCGCTGCGAGCGGTCGACTCCGAACCGGGTGCACAGCGCATCGAGGCTGTGCTTGGCGCCCGGATGGCGCGAACGGGCGAGCAGCAGAGTGTCGACCATCCGGCTCATGCACACCGGGGTGCGACCGCAACGCTCCAGCTCGCTGTTGAGGAAGCCGAAATCGAAGCTGGCATTGTGCGCCACCAGCGGGGCATCGCCGATAAACTCGAGAAGCTCCTCGACCTTCCCGGAAAAGCGCGGCTTGTCCGAGAGGAACATCTCGGACAGGCCGTGGATCGCCTCGGCTTCGCCGGGCATCGGCCGCTCGGGATTGAAATAGCAGTGGAAATGACGCCCGGTCTCGACCCGGCCGACCATCTCGATGCAGCCGATTTCAACCATGCGGTCACCGGCCGCGGGAGACAGTCCCGTGGTCTCCGTGTCGAAGACGATTTCACGCATGGCCTATCTTAAACACCCGTCTCGAGGCCGAGACAAGCCAAGATATGTCCAACCTGGGCGCGTGTCTCATCGAGGGTGCCCGACGTATCGATGATGAAGTCGGCCCTTTCCCGTTTTTCACGGTCAGGCATTTGCCGTGCAAGGATCTGGCCAAGCTTCTGCTCGCTCATCCCCGGGCGGGAAAGCACCCGCTCGCGCTGGATTTCGGCCGATGCCGAAACGACGATCACCTTGTCGAACGCCTCGTCACCGCCGGTTTCGAACAACAGCGGGATGTCGAACAACAGCGCAGCTGCGTCGCCATGCTCGACGATGAACCTCGTCCGCTCGTGATGGACCGCCGGGTGGACGATGGCCTCGAGCGCGGAGAGCTCGGCAGGATCACCAAGGACGGCCGCCGAGAGGGCGTCCCGGTCGACGGCGCCGTTCCTCGTCGTTCCCGGAAACCTCTTCTCGATCGCCGCGACGAGCCTTCCGCCAGGACCCTGCAGGCGCCGTACCACCGCGTCGGCGTCGAACGTCGGGACGCCGGCCTCGGCGAACATCGCTGCCACCGTCGATTTTCCCATGCCGATCGACCCGGTCAGAGCGAGCGTGATCATGCAACCAGCTTTTGCCAAAGTTCGGCGTCACGGTCACGAGGGGCATCCTGATCGAAGAACAGCTTGAAGCTGGTCGCTGCCTGTTCGACCAGCATGTTGAGGCCATTGACCGTCTTCAGGCCACGCTCCTCGGCAGCCTCGACCAGCGGGGTCCTGCCGGGGCCGGTCACCATGTCGAACACCCAGCCATCGGCCGGTATCAGCCTGAGGTCGCAATTGAGGCAGTCCATTCCAGGCATTCCAAGCGGCGTTGCGTTGATCAGCCCGTCGCTGTCGATCGGGGCAGTGATCGGCGCCGGCCCCACTTCCAGTCCGAATTCGACTGCGAGCTTGCGCGCCGCTGCAAGGTCGCGGGCCTGGATGCGCACATTGGTGAGACCGACCAGCTTCAGCGCGACCAGCGCAGCGCGGGCAGCGCCGCCATTCCCGAGCAATGTAACGCTCCCCATCCGCGCCTTCGCTTCGTAGAGCTTCTTCAAGAGAACGGCGATGGCGCCGACATCGGTGTTGGCTGCAACCAGCCTTCCCTCGCGCATCATCAGCACATTGGCCGCCCCTGCCGTGACCGCCCAGTCGGCCGAAGCATCGGCAAGTGCTACGCAGTCGAGCTTGAGCGGCATGGTGACGTTGGACCCGCGCCAGAGGGGATCGGCCCGCCGCTCCTCGATATAGGCGGGAAGCTCGGGCCGGCTGACCTTCCTGCGGCCATAGCGCGCCTCGATTCCCAGCGCCTCGATCCAGAAGCCGTGGATAAGCGGCGAGAGACTTTGCTCGATCGGATCGCCGATGACCTCGGCGTAGGGGAGTGACGTCATGACGGCATCAGCCCCTGTCTGCGCAGTTCACCCAGCAGTGGCAGCAGGGGCATTCCAAGGACGGTGAAATAATTTCCCTCGATCGTCTCGAACAGGTTCACGCCGCGGCCCTCGAGCCGGAAGACCCCGACGCAATAGCCGACCTCGGGCCATTCCTCGTCGAGATAATGCTGGATAAAGGCATGGCTCAACTCCCTGAAGCGCAATTGGGCGGTCTCGGCATGACTCCACTCGACCTGACCTCGCCGCGCCAGGGCCACCCCGCTCGATAGCAGCATCTCCTCTCCCGAGAAGGCATGCAGATGGGCAGCCGCCTCCTCGCGATCGTTCGGCTTTGAATAGCTGGTCCCGGCAACGCTCACGCTGCTGTCGCTTCCAATCACCCAGGCGCCATCGCCGAGGTCAAGGCTCGCGGCCTTGCCCTCGGCGAGGATCCTGACCAGCTGCTCGCCGGCGAACCCCTGCTGCTTTGCCGCTCCCTCGTCGAAATCGGGCGACCGTACCTCGAAGCTCAGCCCCGCCTGCTCGAGCATTGCCCGACGAATCTGGCTGTTGCTGGCCAAAATCAATGACATAGCGTCCCGGTGGAAAAGTCTGTGGAAAAACGATGCCATTCCCTAGCGCGAACCGGGGGATGACCCAATGCCGGGATTCGATCCGCATGCCCCGCCGGCCGGTCCCTCGAACTGTCCACAGCGCCTGAACTTCTTCCACAGGCTGTGAATCATGGGCACCGGTGCAGGCGACTCGCGCAACTGCCACGATTCGCGCGAGGACTGCAGTTGTTGGCAAAGTCGGGAGGCACGCTTAAATCCCGCTGCCAACGCCCCAACAAGTTCATCAATCTTCTAATCTTATATATAGGGAGTCTAGATAGATGGCGGCCCCGCCCGAGAGTAACGACAAGCCCTTGCTGGCCGTCCTCAGGGGCGAACGTCGTGACCCGCCACCGATGTGGCTGATGCGCCAGGCCGGGCGCTACCTCCCCGAATATCGCGAACTGAGGGCCTCCAAGGGGGGCTTCCTCGATCTCGCCTATGACCCGGAGGCGGCAGCCGAGATCACGCTCCAGCCGCTTCGACGGTTCGGGTTCGACGGCGCCATCCTGTTTTCGGACATATTGGTCGTGCCCCATGCCATGGGAATGGACCTCAGCTTCGTTGCCGGCGAGGGGCCAAGACTGGCGCCGCCGCTGTCGAAGGGCCGGATCCGGGACCTGAAACCCGCGCTGGAGCGGCTGGAGCCGGTCTACGAGACGGTCAGGCGGGTGAAGGCACAGCTGGAGCCCAATATAAGCTTTCTCGGCTTTGCAGGCTCGCCCTGGACCGTTGCGACCTACATGATCGCGGGACAGGGGAGCCGCGAACAGGCCGAGGCGCGTGCGCTGGCCTATGGCGACCCGGGAAAGATGGGCGCGATCCTCGACATCGTCGCCGGGCTAACGGTCGACTATCTTTCCGGGCAGATCGAGGCAGGCGTCGATGCAGTGCAGCTGTTCGACAGCTGGGCAGGGAGCCTGTCCCCCCGTCAGTTCGAGCAGATGGTGATCGCGAGGACTGCCTGGATCGTATCCGAGCTCCGCAGGCGCCATCCCTCTACGCCCATCATCGGCTTTCCCAAGGGAGCAGGCGGCAAGATCCGCGCCTATGCCGCGGAAACGGGCGTCGATGCCGTGGGGCTCGACGAGACGGTGGACCCGGCCTGGGCAGCGCGCGAGCTTCCGGCCTCGCTGCCGGTCCAGGGCAATCTCGATCCGCTCGCACTCGTCGCCGGTGGAGACGAGCTCAGCTCCGCGGTGAAGCGCATCCTTGACGCTTTCGCCGGCCGGCCCCACATCTTCAACCTTGGCCATGGAATCCAGCAGACGACGCCAATTGCGCATGTCGAGCAGCTGGTCACGCTGGTGAAGGGCTAGGGATGGGGTTTCTCGCCGATTATCAGGGCTTTCTGGGCGCCTCCTACCTGTGGGTGAAAGCCGCTCACATTACCTTCGTCATCTTCTGGATCGCCGGGCTGTTCATCGTTCCGCGCTACTATGTGCACCACCAGGCGACGACGCCGGGTTCGGCCGAGGACCGCGCCTGGATCGAGCGTGAAGACAGGGCGAGGACGATCATCCTCACTCCGGCGATGCTGATCGTCTGGGTCCTCGGGCTGATGCTGGCAGTGCACCTCAATATCTGGGGCCAGTACTGGTTTTCGGCAAAGCTGCTGCTGGTGGTGCTGCTGAGCGCTTACCAGGGCTGGGTCGCCTCCTACGGGCGCCGGCTGGCGGCCGGCCAGCGTGAGCCGGACGACCGCAAGCTGAGGATGATGAACGAGCTTCCCGGCATCTTCGCGGCGTTCATCGTCGTGCTCGTGATCGTCCGCCCATTCTAGGGTTCGGGTCCCGCCTCGAAACTTCCAGACATTCTAGGGCGTTGACTTGCGCTGGGAGACCGACATAAGCGCTTGGACAAGAAGGCTGCATCGGCCTTATTCTCCTCCCTTCGCCGGTGCACATTGTTCCTTGAGCGGCGTCCTGCCGCAAGTATTTGAAATTCCTATAATAATCCGTTCGAAAGTCAGAAATTAATGCATCTGAAGGACCTCAAGCAAAAGACTCCTGCCGACCTGGTCGCCATGGCCGAGGAAATGGGGATCGAGGGCGCATCGACGATGCGCAAGCAGGACCTGATGTTCTCCATTCTCAAGGTCCGGGCCGAAAGCGGCGCCGAGATCAACGGCCAGGGGAC
>CAZQLI010000151.1:0-5234 GCA_964594145.1 uncultured Sphingomonas sp.
GGTGGACCTTCTTTTCCATCGCCGCATTCTCGGCCGGCATGCCGAAGGCGTCCCAGCCCATGGGATGAAGGACTTCAAAGCCCTGCATCCGGCGGAAGCGCGCGAGGACGTCGCCCATGGTGTAGTTGCGCACGTGCCCCATGTGGATGCGCCCCGACGGATAGGGGAACATCTCGAGCACATAGGCCTTGGGCTTCGGGCTGTCGGAATCGGCGTGAAAGGATTGCGCCTCGGCCCAGCGCTCCTGCCAGCGCTTGTCAGAAACTGAAGGATCAAACCGTTCCGTCATTTGCGAACGCCCCGATTGGCTGGGCCACCCCGAAAATCGCTGGAAATATGGTCCGCTGGCCCGTGCGCCAGCGGCCCGGCATGGCGGGTGGAGGCTGAAGGAATGACCATGGCCCGGCGCTTAAGCACAAATGCCCGCCGGTAGGACAGTCCCTATTCGATAACCTAGCCGCTGACCGTGGTGCGGCGCAGGTCGCGGGCGCGGGTCAGGATGATGTCTTCCAGCTTCTGGACGGTCGCCGCCGCTACCGGTGCATCGACCCACACGCCATTCTGGTTGACCTGGCGGCTCGCAGCGACGCGCAGCGCGTCGGCCCGAAGGTCCTGGTCGATGATCGACACGGTAAGCTTGACCCGTTCGCCCGGATTGTTCGGACTGACGTACCAGTCGGTGACGATCACTCCGCCGTTCGAATCCGCGGTCACCAGCGGAGCGAAGGAGAGCGTGTCCACGGCGGCGCGCCACAGGTAGCTGTTCACCCCGATCTGGGTCATGCGCGAGGGCGCCAGCTCGGTCGGCACCTCGCGATTCCTGGAACAGCCAGAAACGAGGGTGGCGGCAGCGGCCAGGGCAACGAGGGGGAGGGTCAAGCGGGACATGGCACTCTCTTGCGGGAAAGGTCTTTCAGCAGGCGTTATAGATGCTGGTTGGCTCTCGGCAAGCAAGAGATTTCCCGGCCTGGAACAGAGTCTGTGGACTCCTAGCAACAGAGGGGTATCGAAATCGATTCGAGTCATGGAAGAGTCAGATTGTTGAGACTATATCCAGCATTCAACAGGAGTCTCTTTCGTCGTGTTCAACAGGGTGGTCATGGCATCGGAGAGGGCGGCGGCAATACTTGCCGCGGCCGCGCTCGTCATGACTCCCGCGCTCGGGCTTGCTGCCGGAGCGAAGCAGCGCGCTCCCGCCGTGTCGGTCAGCTTCGAAAAGTCGCCTGGTTTCACTCCTGCCGGCGCCGATCCGCGCCTCGCAGCAATCTTCGCCGGCAAGGCGCCGTCGCTGACCGATTTCAAGTTCACTCCTGCTGCCGCCAAGTCGCGTCCTTCCCAGGTCCGGGTCGCGGTGCGTGCACGCGGCGGGCCTGCAAGCACGACTCGCTCGGTCGCGGTGGCCGCGCCGATCACCAACCTCACTCCTGCGCAATATGACCTCGGTGTCGCGGTTGGCTGGAAGCGACTCGCGGTCGCTGGCGATGTCGGCCGGACCAGCAGCCCTGACCCGGTGATCGGCACCCGCGAAACCGCGGTGGTCGGCGTCAGCTACAACCTCAAGAAATTTACCGGCCGGGTGGCGGTTGGCGGAGAGCGCAACTACAGCCGCATCGCCGAGCTTGCTCGGCCCGACAGCCTTTCGGTCGATCTTGGCGGCTCTTACAATATCAGCCGCAACATCGCGGTGAATGGCGGCGTTCGCTACAAGGTCGAACGGGACCAGATCCCGGCGCTCGCCGAGGACCATCGCGACAGCAAGGCCGTTTACGTCGGAACCGCCTTCAAGTTCTGATCGCGCTCCAGCCAGGCGTCTATTCCAGCCCAGCCATATAGACCGTCACTTTCGCGCTCCGCGAACCGGCGGGGATTCATTCCACCGAGCCCGATGACAGGCACGGGCGAGGCAGCAATGATGTCGCGCGCATTCGCGCGGGAAAGCGGCTCCCGGCCGGGATGCGAGCGGGTCGCGAACAGCGGCGAGAGGAAGATGAGCGATGCACCGGCGGCAATGGCTTCGAGTGTTTCCTCGAACGAGTGGGCCGAGCGCGAGAATGGAAGTGTGCCGGGCGCCTCGGCCGGATTATGAACCAGGGCGGCGTCCAGGCGCCTTGCCAGTGACAGGTCCCTCGAGACCGCGAGGGTGAGGCTGCGCTCGATGCAGCGCTCCGCTATTTTCTCTCCGAGGGTAATCCGGTCGCCCGGCGAATTCCCATGGTGGCGGAACACGACGCCTCCATTGCCCTCGGGCAATCTGTCGATCGCATCGGGAAGCGCGCTCCCGATCCGCTCGTCGGTCATCAGCCATTGTCGTGGCCATCGGGGCTGGTTTGGTGCCATCCCGCTTTCTATAGCCCCGCCGATGACCGACGCAGCATCCCGATTGGCCCAGGTTCGAGAATCGATTGCCCGGGCAGCCCGCGCAGCAAGGCGCGAGCCAAGGGAAATTTGCCTCGTCGCGGTGACGAAGCAGCGGGACGTCGGCGAGATAGGGGCGCTGATCGCGGCCGGGGCAAAGGATTTTGGCGAGAACAGGGTCCAGGAAGCCGCCGCGAAATGGCCCGCGCTTCGCCAGGCCCATCCGGACATCCGACTGCACATGATCGGGCGGCTCCAGTCCAACAAGGCAGAAGAGGCGGTGAAGCTGTTCGACGTCATCCACTCCCTTGACCGTGCTTCGCTGCTCGAGGGGCTTTCCAGGGCCAGCGACAAGCTCGGCCGCTACCCCCTTGTCTATGTCCAGGTGAACATCGGCGCCGAAGAGCAGAAGGGCGGGGTCCAGATCGCCGAGCTGCCTGCCTTTCTCGACCAGGTGCGCTCATCGCCGCTGCCGCTGGCCGGGCTCATGGGAATGCCGCCGCTTGGCCGTCAGCCGGGCCCCTATTTCGCTCTGCTGGCGGAGCTTGCGCGACGCCATGGCGTCGAGGGGCTGAGCATGGGCATGTCGGCTGATTATCAAACGGCCGTCATGCTCGGTGCGACGGCGGTGCGCGTTGGAAGCGCCCTGTTCGAGGAGTGACCGGAAGCCGCTGTCAGGGGCCTTCGCGCTAGTCGAGGTGACCGCTTCGCTTCTTCTTGACCGCCAGATAGTCCGCGTTGTGGGGGTTGGTCGGCATGTGGTGCGCGACGCGTTCGACCACTTCTATGCCTTCCCGCGCCAGCCCGTCCATCTTCGCAGGATTGTTGGTCAGCAGGCGCACCCGGTCGATGCCAAGCGCCCGGAGCATCGCCGCGGCCATTCCATAGTCACGCTCGTCGTCGGCAAAGCCCAGCCGGCGGTTGGCATCCACCGTGTCCAGTCCCTGGTCCTGGAGGGCGTAGGCCCGAAGCTTGTTGGCAAGCCCGATCCCCCGGCCTTCCTGGCGAAGGTACAGCAGGACGCCGCCTCCCTCGTCACCGATTATCCGAAGCGCTTCTTGAAGCTGCGGACCGCAGTCGCACTTGAGGCTCCCGAACACGTCGCCTGTCAGGCACTCGCTGTGGAGCCTGACCAGCGGCGGTTTTCCGCCAAATGCGCCGACCACCAGCGCGACATGCTCCTCGCCGGATGCCGGGTCGCGAAAAGCCACCATCTGGCTGGGCGGGAGCCCCTCCAGTGGCAGTCTCGCCCGGGCAACGATCGTCGCCGCGGGGCCGGCCGCATCCGGGCCAAGGGCGTCGGGTTCGAGCGTGACGGCGGCATCGCCTTCGACCAGCCAGAGGGCAGGAAGAAGCCCGGCGCGGCGGGCAAGCGCGAGCGCTGCCCTCGCGCAGCCAGGATTGTCGACACAAATGGCTTCAAGGGGCCCGATAGGCGCTCGCTCGATATCCTGCGCGGGATCGGCGAGCCGGCGCGCAGCGTCGAGGTCAAGCCAGGCTGAACGCCGGATCTCCACCGGCTCCTCCTCGCTTGCTGCCTCGCGTTCGTTGGCAAGGCTGAGCGCCCGCGCCCGCTGTCCGCTCAGCAGCAGTGGAGCGCTGCCTTCCGGGTCGACAAGGTCGAGCATTGCCTCGCTCGCCGTTTCGACGGAGAGGATGGTGAGCCGGCCAAGCCGAACCGGCCGGCCGGCGCGGAGCGCGGCGATCGCCCGCTCTAGGGGCGGAGCATCGCTCAAACTTCCAGCTCTAGGACCAGTGGCACATGGTCGGACGGCCGTTCCCAGCCGCGGCAGGGCTCGAGCACCCGATGGGCTGTCGCCTGGGGTGCAAGCGATGGGGACGCCCACATATGGTCCAGCCGGCGACCCCGGTCGCTGGCGGCCCAGTCGAGGGCGCGATAGCTCCACCAGGTAAAGCATCGTTCGGGAGCGGGGATGAACTTGCGGCCAAGGTCGACCCAGTCATGGGCCTGCTGCAGCCTGCCAAGAGCGTCCACCTCGATCGGCGTGTGGCTGACGACGTCGAGCAGCGCCTTGTGGCTCCAGACGTCGCATTCGAGGGGCGCGATGTTGAAATCACCGACGATCAAAGTCGGCTCAGCCAACTTTTCGGACCAGCGAGTCATTCTCTCGATGAAGTCCAGCTTCTGGCCGAACTTGGGATTGAGACCGCGATCGGGAATGTCGCCGCCAGCCGGGATGTAGACGTTCTCGATTCGAATGCCGCAATCGAGCCTGGCCCCGACATGGCGCGCCTCGCCATTGTCCTGCCAGTCATGTCGTCCCGGCTCGTGAAGCGGTACACGGCTCAGTATGGCGACGCCGTGGTGCATCTTCTGGCCGTTCAGCTCGTGGTGGACATAGCCCCGGTCGGTGAACAGCGGGCCCGGAAAGACATTATCCTGGGCCTTGGTTTCCTGCAGGCCGAGGATGTCCGGCTGCTCTTCATCGAGAAACCGCTCGACGATAGGCGCACGGGCCCGAACCGAATTGATGTTCCAGGATGCGATTTTGAGCTTCGTCACGGTCGTTACGCTTGCGGTCTCGAAATAGGTCCAGGCACCGCCCTTTTGCATGGCAGCCCGCAACTTCCAAGCGAGCGCGGCACCAGAATGCCGGGGCCCAAAGAAAAAGGCCCTTGCTCCGGGGGCATGGAGCAAGGGCCGACCAAGCGTTGTCACGCAAGGTGATCGCCGCTGACCCGGGTAACAGGGGGAAACCCCGGCTGGCCGCGATCTCTACCCTCAATAAACCGGGAAAGCTGTCGGCAAGCTTAACAGTTTTCCTTTGCTACGCTTTTTTCCGTTTCGGTTCAACGAAGTTGAAGGCGCTGTCCGGAACGGCGACATTGTAGCGCTGGTTGGAAAGCTTGACCGTCGT
>CAZQLI010000152.1:0-5234 GCA_964594145.1 uncultured Sphingomonas sp.
GCCGTGGATGCCATAATGTTCCTTGGAAAGGTCGAGCCAGGCGACTCCCACCGGGCTGTTCGGCCCGGCCGGGAGCACCTGGTCGTCCTTGCTGTCCTCGACGTCCCAGAAGAGGTCGGGCTGGTAATGGAAGGGCGGAAGGAAGGCGAAGGTCGTCACTTTCCAGTTGCCTAGGGGAAGCGGGTCATATTGCGACCCCGTCGTCACCGGGAACTGGGCGACCAGGCGATCCGACGCGTCCATGACCTTGAGCTGGCCCTCGGACCGGTCGACGATGATATATTCGCCCTGGGGAACCTTGGCCTCGACGTTGAGCCGCGCCATCACCGCGCGGTGCTCGTCCTTGAGGTCGCCGCGATAGTCCCGGCTAACCGGAATGGTGTTGGGGAGCCTTAGCGTCTGGCCGATGCCGATGAGCGCCTTTGGCCCGTTGAGCGCGATGATCGCCCTTGGCGTCGTATGGTAACGCTCGGCCACTTCCTCGAGCATGTTGCGATATTTAAGGCCGGGAAGCTCGGCCTGGTCCTCATAGTCGCGTGGGATCGGGTAGACATAGTCGCCGCTGATGTCGTTCGGCCCAAGCTTCACATGGACGGTGGAAGGCCGGTTCATCTGGAGCAGGGCGCGGCGGGTCGGGGTGTCGAGCTTTCCGGTGGGCTCGAGATCGCGGGACTGCTGGAAGCCGCGGATCGCCGCCTTGAAGGACATTCCGTCCTTTCCGTCGATGACCCCGGGCGAAAAGCCCGCTGCCGACAGCAATACCTGGGCATGGAAGATCGTCCCGTCGATTTCGCTGCCGGGCGTTCCCGGCGCGACCCAGGGCTTTTCTGCCCGGGGCTGGGCAATGGCGGCAGTTGACGCGACGAGCGCAAGCAACAGTAAGGACTTGGAACGCACAGTGAGACTCCTTGGCTTTTGCAACCAAGAACGCCTCGAAACATCGCGCGGTTTCGCGCGAGGGCCCGCGCCCTCCCGCGCCGCGGGTCCTAGCCGGCGAACAGCTCCGCGAACTTGGCGACCTCGCCCGCGGGATCATCCTTCCCCCAGACCGCGCTGCTGACGGCGAGGAAGTCGGCGCCCGCGGCGACGAGCGGCTCGGCATTTTGCGGCGTGATCCCACCGATCGCGACGCACGGAATCTCGAACAGGGTCGCCCACCAGCTGAGCAGCGCCGGTTCCGGGCGATGCTCGACCGGCTTGGTGAGCGTCGGGTAGAAGGCGCCGAACGCGACATAGTCGGCGCCTGCCTCCCCTGCCTCCATGGCGAGGTGCCGGCTCGCGTGGCAGGTGACGCCGATCTGCTTCGATGGGCCCAGGACCCGCCGGGCCTCGCGCGGGTCGCCGTCCGACTGGCCGAGATGGACGCCATCGGCGTCCAGCCGCTTTGCAAGGCTGATGCTGTCGTTGACGATGAAGGCGACGTCATGGTCCGCGCAAATCCGCTGGAGCGGCTCGGCGAGACGGGCAAGCTCGTGGTTGTCGAGACCCTTCACCCTCAGCTGGAAGGCAGCGACGCTCCCTTGCGAAAGCGCTGCCTTCAGCCGGTCCGGGAAATCGCCGCCGACCTGCTGCGGGCTGACCAGGTAAAGCTGGCACTGGTCCGTCCGGACGGGCGGCGGAAAGCGGGACAGGTCAACATCATCGTCGTTCATCGGCGGTGCATTAGCCCAAGGCAAGGCTTCGTCCAATGAAAGCCGCGCTTCTGTTCGCCGTTCCGCTCCTCGCCGCCTGCTCCACGGCCGCGGCGGGGCCTTCCGCCGGCCTATCGGGCATTGCCGAGGTCGATGGGCTCAAGGTCCGCCCGCTTTCCATTATCGAGGACAGCCGCTGCCCCGCCGGGATCCAGTGCATCTGGGCCGGGCGGCTCATCGTCCGGGTCGAGGTCAAGGGCGCCAGTGTGCGCCAGCAGCTCGACATCGAGCTCGGCAAGGGCCAGAAGGTCGCCGGCGGGGAGCTGAGGCTGGTCTCGGCGACGCCGGCGCGCCGCGAGGGGCCCCCGGCAAGGCCAGGGGACTATCGCTTCACCTTCGACTTTCTTCGGGGCCGCTAGGCCGCGACGGAAGCGGCGTGGATTTCGTCGATCGCCGTGCCGAGCGTGCGATCGAACTCCTCGTCGCCCTGGCTGGCGCGAAGGTCCGACAGCAGCGCCCTGCTGAAGCTCGCGATCATCCCGGGGTTCTTGGCCAGCTCGCGGCAGGCCTCTTCGCGGGTGAATCCGCCCGAGAGCGCGACCACGCGGAGCACCCTGGGATGGTCGACCAGCGGCTTGAACAGGCCGGGCTCCTCGGGGATGGTGAGCTTCAGCATCACCCGCTCGCCCTCCGGCAGGGCATCGAGCTGCCCCAGGATTTCGTCGAGGAGGATGCGGTCGGCAGCACCGCGCTCGGGGCTCTTGATGGAGACTTCCGGTTCGATGATCGGCATCAGCCCCTTGGCAAGGATCCGCCTCGCGACTTCGAACTGCTGGGCGACGACATCGGCGATCCCCGCCTTGTTGGCGAGCTTGATGACCGAGCGCATCTTGGTCCCGAAAATGCCCTTCTGGTTGGCCCGGTCGAGCAATGCCTCGAGGTCCGGCATCGGCTTCATCAGCTGGACGCCATTGGTCTCCTCGGCGAGGCCCTTGTCGACCTTGAGGAAGGGAACGATCCCGCGCTTCCACAGCAGCTCGGGCACCGGCTGGCGGTCGGCCTCGCCGTCCATCGTCCGCTCGAACAGGATAGCGCCGATGACCTTGCCGCAGCCGAACGAAGGCGAGGTGATGATGCGGCAGCGCATGTCGTGGATGAGGCGGAACATTTCCTCGTCGCTGGACCAGGACTGCTCCTCGAGCCCATAGGCCTTGAGCGCGCCTGGCGTCGATCCGCCGCTCTGGTCGAGCGCGGCGATGAAGCCTTCGCCCTTCTCGATCTTCTCCAGCATTTCCGGGTGACGAAGCGGCGGCGTGGTGATGACGTTCATTTTGGTCCCTGTTGCAAGTCCTGCATGGCTGTCCAGCGGGCTCTAGACGCGGGCGCTGATGGGTGCAACCGGCGCTTGACCGGTAAGCCGGATGGGCGCAGCCTGCCCTTCCCGGGATTGTCTGGCGTAGGGGAGAATGAAGATGATCATTCGAGGCGCGCTCGCCGCTGCGGCACTCGCCCTGGCCTGCCCGGCCGCGGCTGCTGGGATCGGCGACAATGTTGCCGACATCCAGTTCACCACCGTCTTTGGCAAGGAGATGAAACTCGGCGACCTTCGCGGCGAGGTTGTGGTGCTGACCTACTGGATGACCGATTGCAAGGTCTGCGAGGACCAGCTCGACCTTCTTGACCATTATTATCGCGCGAGGCGCAACGTCGGCCTGAGGGTCATGGCGATATCACCGGAGCTGCTCACCGGCCAGCAGATCCGCGACGAGTTCGACGAGAGGATGATCCACCCGCTCTCGAGCGTCCGCGGGGACCTCGGGCCGCGCAACGCTGTTCCGACGACCTACATCATCGACCGCTCCGGAAAGCTCCAATATGCCGCGGCTGGAGCTCTCGGGCTCGAAGAGCTCAACCGGATCCTGGTGCCGCTTCTGAAACAGCCCCAGCCCTAGGCCATCAGCGCGGCAACGCCCGGGAGCTGCTTTCCTTCCATCCACTCGAGGAAGGCGCCTCCCGCCGTCGAGACGAAGCTGAAGTCGCCCGCGACGCCGGCCTGGTTGAGGGCCGCCACCGTGTCGCCTCCGCCGGCAACCGAGACGAGGCTTCCGTCCTGCGTCAGTGCGGCTGCCGTTTGCGCAAGAGCGACCGTGGCCGCCTCGAACGGCGGGGTCTCGAACGCCCCGAGCGGGCCGTTCCAGACAAGTGTCCTGCAGGTCTTGAGCACGTCGGCAAGCGCCTCGATCGCGGCCGGGCCGACGTCGAGGATCATTTCCTCCTCGCCCACCTCGTGGACATTGCAGGTCCGAAGGCTCGGCGGATTGGGAGCAAATTCCCTGGCGACGACCACGTCATAGGGGAGGTGAATGGTGCAGCCCGCCGCGTCCGCCCGCTCGAAAATGCTTTCCGCCTCGCCGACGAGGTCATGCTCGGCGAGCGACTTTCCGATCCCGACGCCGCGCGCGGCAAGGAAGGTATTGGCCATGCCGCCGCCGATGACCAGGTGATCGACCTTGTCGACGAGGTTGCCGAGCACGGCGAGCTTGGTCGAGACCTTGGCGCCGCCGACCACCGCCGCGACCGGCCTTTCTGGACTTCCAAGCGCCTTGTCGAGCGCAGCCAGCTCCGCTTCCATCGACCGGCCGGCAAAAGCCGGGAGGAGGTGGGCGATCCCCTCGGTCGACGCATGGGCGCGGTGCGACACCGAGAAGGCGTCATTGACGTAATAATCGCCGAGCGCGGCCATTCCCCTGGCGAGGTCGGGATCATTTTTTTCCTCGCCGGCGTGGAAGCGGGTATTCTCGAGGATGCCGACCGCTCCCGGTAGCATGATCGAGATTGCCCTCGCCGCTTCTTCCCCCTGGCAATCCTCGATGAACCTCACCGACCTGCCGGTGAGCTCGGCCAGGGGCTTTACGAGAAGCGCGGTCGACATGTCGGGGCGGCGTGCGCCCTTGGGACGACCGAAATGGGACAGGAGCAGGACCTTTGCCCCCCTGTCGCTCAGCTCGGCGATGGTCGGGACTGCCGCCCTGAGCCTCGTATCGTCGCTGATCTCGCCCGACTGCATCGGGACGTTGAGGTCGACCCGGACCAGCACCCGCTTTCCTCCAAGGTCGGCGGGAAGCTGGTCGAGGGTCTTGAAGGCGGCGGCCATGAGGTCAGATCAGGCGGGCGATTGCGCCGGCCGTGTCGACCATGCGGTTGGAGAAGCCCCACTCGTTGTCGTACCAGCTGACCACGCGGACCAGCCGGCCCTCGATCACCGCGGTCTCGAGGCTGTCGACGGTCGAGCTTGCCGGGTTGTGGTTGAGGTCGATCGAGACGAGCGGCTCGTCGGTATAGTCGAGGATGCCGGCCAGCGGCCCTTTCTCCGAGGCAGCCTTCAGCGCCCCGTTGATCTCGTCCTTCGAGGTCTCGCGGCCGGGCGTGAACGTGAGGTCGACGAGGCTGACGTTGGGCGTCGGGACACGGACGGCCGAGCCGTCCAGCTTGCCCTTGAGCTCCGGCAGGACCTCGCCCACGGCGCGCGCCGCCCCGGTGGTCGTCGGGATGATCGACATTCCCGCTGCCCGTGCCCGGCGCATGTCGGAATGGATCTGGTCG
>CAZQLI010000153.1:0-5184 GCA_964594145.1 uncultured Sphingomonas sp.
ACGCCCGAGCCTGACCGGCACATGGTCCTGCCTGCCGACTATTCTCAGCGCATCCGGACAGTCTTGCTCAGCTTGGAAACACCGCTCTCGTTGAAGCCCTCGACCGCGACCCAGTAGGGAACGCCCTTGTTGAGGGAACGAAGTTCCTTTTCGAGCATGGCGCCATTTCCAAGCTCGTCGGACCAGAGCTGGTAGGTCATGGTCAGCCGGTCGGGCCGGGTGCCGAACCGGATATTATAGCCAATAGCACCATTGACCTTCCCCCAGCGGATGGTCGCGTCGCGCTCGTCCTCGTGGCGCCGGGCCTCGAGCCGCGAAGGCCTCGAGGGCGCAGCGCCATCGGCGTTGCCGAACACGCGAAGGTCGCTGATCGCGAGGTTGGCTGCACCGACATGGCCGTGGACGTAGCGGATGAACCGCGTCTTCACCGGCTGGGGAAGCTCGATATAGGCATTGGGCCGGTCGCGCCGCGGGCCCGGGGGCACGGCGAGGCGCTTCCATTCCCTGCCATCGATGGAATGCTGCAGCTCGAACTCGGTGTAGATGTCGGGCGCATCGCCAAACCGGCCCGACTTGTAGTCGGCATAGTTTACCTGGACGGCGCGCACTTGCTTCGGAGCGCCGAGGTCGACCGTCAGCGTCTCCCCTGCCCGGTTTTCCGAGGCCACCCAGAATGTCCGCGGGTTCTCGTCGGTGACATTGATTGCAGCGAACTCGGCCAGCGTCGAGGAGGCGGTAGCTGGCTTTCGGTAGCTCAGCAGCATCCAGCCGGTGAACAGGCTGTCGGGATCATCGACCTTCGAGGTCGGCATCCAGTGCGGAAAATCCCCGAACCGTGACGAGGCCCAAAGCTGGCCATCTTCTTCGAACTTGGCCGGGAACATGTTGATGCGCCGTTCGAACGTCCAGTTATGGCCGATCCAGGGCGTGCCGGTGTTCCACCAGTTGCCGTTGGCGTCCTGGAACGTGGAGCCATGCCCCGCACCCTCGACAAAGCCGCCCGGCTTGTAGGCGAAGGGATTATAGTCGGCATATTCAAACGGCCCGAGCGGCTTGTCGGAAACATAAGTGCCGTTGGCATAGGCGTTGAACTGCGTTCCCGGCGCTCCGTACTGGAGATAATATTTGCCGTTGAACTTGTTCATCCAGGCGCCCTCGATGAAGGGCTTGAAAGGCTTGCCGTCCTGGCAGCCGCAATGATCCTCGCCGAACCGCTCCCAGCCATGCTGCTCGGGGTCGAGGTTGAATAGGATCTTGGCGTCGCCCTTGTAGATGAGCCGCTTGTCCTGGAACTCGATCTCGATCCCGTAGATCGGAAAGACGTTCGAACTCCCCCAGTAAAGATACCAGCGGCCGTCGTCGTCCTTCCACAGCCCCGGGTCCCATGGTCCCGGCGGGACCTGGTTGCCGGTGATCATGTTCTGGAGATGGGGCGGGACGACGTTTGGAAGGTCGGGAGTCCGCCGGACGAGATAGTCGAGATTGCCGCTTGCAGGGTCGGTCGTGACGTAAATTGGGCCGGGCCGGTGCATCGATGGCCAGAGGATCAGCCGGTCCCCGTCCGAAATGGCGGCAGGAGCGACGATCCCGTCGTTCGGCCACTTGCTCGGCGTGATGAAGGTCCAGTCGAGCAGGTTGGTCGACCGCCAGTAACCGTCGGCCATGGTGTGGAACAGGTAATAGGCGTCCTTGTGAAGGACGATCACCGGGTCCGCGCCGGTGCGGTAGCTGACGCCGCGGTTGGTCTGCTCCCAGTTGTAGCGATAGTCGATGTCGACGGGGTTGGCGTAGGTGCGCCGCTCCGCCGCCTGTCCGGTGGAAGCGAGGAGCGCGGCTGCTGCTGCCAGCATGATCTTTGCGGTCATTTTCTTCTCCAGCTGGCAGTTCTAATCGACCGCGGGCCCGTCATGGTCCTGGTACTTGGTTCGAAGCGCGACGAGGCGGCGCTTGAGGTCGGCGATGATCGGCTGCGCCGCTGGGTCGGAAATGCGGTTGTGCATCTCGCTGGGATCGGTCTCGAGGTCGTAGAATTCCCAGTTGTTGATGTCGCCGTAGAAGCGGACCAGCTTGTAGCGGTCGCCGCGGATTCCATAGTGCGCGCGCACCGAGTGGAAGCCGGGATATTCATAATAGTGATAGTAAATGTCCTTGCGCCAGTCGGCGGGAGTGACGCCGGCCGCGACCTCGCGCAGCGAACGGCCCTGGATCGAGGGTTCGATCGGGACCCCGGCAAAGTCGAGGAAGGTCGGCGCATAGTCGACGTTCTGGACCGGCGCGGTGATCCTGGAGCCCGGCCGGATATGGCCCGGATACTGGATGAGGAGCGGCGTCCTCAGCGACTCCTCGTACATGAACCTCTTGTCGAACCAGCCATGCTCGCCGAGGTAAAATCCCTGGTCGCTGGTGTAGACGACGATGGTGTTCTCATCGAGCCCGGCTTCCTCGAGATAATCGAGCACCCGGCCGACTCCCTCGTCGACCGCCGCGACCGTGCCGAGATACTCGTCCATGTAGCGCTGGTATTTCCAGATCGCCATTTCGCGGTCGGTCATCTTCGCCGAGTTCATGGCGTCGTTGTCGGCCTGGTGGAGCCTGTCCCACTCGGCCCGCTGCTCTGGCGTCATCCGGTCGAATGCGCCCGGCCAGCGATTGTAGCGCAGCTTGGTCGAACCGACGTCGACCGTCATCTTGAGGTCGTGGCCCTCGTACATGTCGCGGTAGATGTTCATCTCCTGCGCCGCTGCTGCGGGACGGCCGTCATAATGGTCGAAATAGTTGGTCGGGACCGGGAACTGGGTGCCGACATATTTCTGGATGTAGCGGAGCGCCGGCATGAAGTTGCGGTGCGGGGCCTTGTGGTGGATGAGGATCGCGAACGGCTTGCTCGGATCACGCTGGTTCTTCAGCCAGTCGAGGCTCTGGTTGGTGATGATGTCGGTCGCATATCCCTCGACGATGCTGCGTCCCTCGGGGGTGATGACGTCGGGGTTATAATATTCGCCCTGGTCGTCGAGGACCTTCCACGCGTCGAGCCCGATGCCGACCGGCGCCTGGTTGAGGTGCCACTTTCCGAACAACGCCGTCTGGTAGCCGGACTGGCGAAGAGCGCGCGGCCACACCCAGCGGTTATTGTCGAAATGCTGGCCGTTCTTGGTGAAGCCGTGCATGTGGCTGAACTGGCCGGTGAGCATCGTCCCGCGGCTCGGACCGCACAGCGAATTGGTGACATAGCTGTTGAGGAAGATCGCGCCGTTCTTCGCGATGCGATCGATGTTCGGGGTCGGAGCCAGTTTTGACACCTCCGACCCATAGGCCGAGATCGCCTGGTAGGCATGGTCGTCCGACATGATGAAAACGATGTTGGGGCGCGCTTTTGGAGCGTTGCTTGCGGGCAACACCTGGCTCGTCTGCTGGGCGGTGCAACCGGCCAGCGCTGCCGCCGCAGCAATCAAAATACACATCGGACGCATGGCTTTTTCCCCTCTTGCCGGCGCTGGCTTTCAAGTCGCTATACAGGCATTATGAAACCGGTTACAACCGCGTGACAAGGGGATGAGTCTCGGGTCCCCCGAGGCCGTGTCCCCCTGCAATTATGTGCGGCGTCAAGACCGCGGAAAATTCCAGGGGAGGAATGCGTGAAAGGGATTTCGTCGAAGAAGATTATCCGTCGCCCGGGCTTTAAGGACGTCGCGTCCGCGCTGGCGATCGGAATTGCCTCGCTGACGCTTCCGACCGGCTTTGCGACGCCGGCCCATGCGCAGGAAGTCAACGCCTCGCTCCGCGGGAAAATTACGGCGGAAGGCGGCGCCTCCCTGGTTACCGCCATCGACGTCAACAGCGGCATCGCCCGCACCAGCACGGTCGGTGCAGACGGCAGCTATAATTTCCCGTCGCTGCGCCCAGGCACCTACCGCCTCGAAATCACGACACCCTCGGGTGTCCGCCGGACCGACAACATCACTCTCCAGGTCGCCCAGAACGCGCTGCTCGATATTGACCTTACCGCAGTTGCTCCCGAGACGGCGGCACCAGGAGAGCCAGCAGCCGAAGGCGAGATCGTCGTTGTCGGGCAGCGGGTCCGCTCGATGGAGGGCGGCGAAGTTGGCGTCAACATCACCCAGCGGCTGATCGAGCAGCTTCCGCAGAACAACCGCAACTTCCTCGCCTTTGCCGACCTCGCGCCGGGCGTCCAGTTCATCACCAACAATAGCGGGCAATCGCGCCTCCAGGGCGGTGCGCAGGACAGCCGGACGGTCAACGTCTTCATCGATGGCGTTGGCCAGAAGGACTATGTCCTCAAGAACGGCATCACCGGCCAGGACTCGACGCAGGGCAACCCCTTCCCGCAGCTCGCGATCGGCGAGTATCGCGTCATCAGCTCCAACTATAAGGCGGAGTTCGACCAGGTAAGTTCGGTCGCGATCACCGCGGTCACCAAGTCCGGTACGAACGAGTTCCACGGCCAGGGCTTCATCGATTTCACCAACCAGGACCTGCGCGCGGCGACGCCCACCGAGAAGCGCGACGGTGAGAAGATCCGGACCAAGGACATCCAGTTCGGCGGCGCCCTTGGCGGGCCGATCATCAAGGATGTCATGCACTTCTTCGTTACCTACGAAGGCAAGCGCCGGACCGAGCCGCGCGACGTCAACCCGGGCCTCGACCTCCCGGTGAGCTTCTTCCCGAGCGAGTACCAGGGCTTCTTCGGTTCCGCCCAGGAGACGTTCAACGAGAACCTCTATTTCGGAAAGATCGACTTCTCGCCGACCTCGAAGGACCTGTTCGAAGTCTCGGTCAAGTATCGCGACGAGTCCGGCGAGACGTTCAACAGCGGCATTTCTGCCTACGAAACGCGCACCATCGCAAAGGTGGAAGAATGGCGTGGCCTTGCTCGCTGGGAGCATAGCGAGGATACGTGGATCAACGATCTCAAGATCGCCTATGAGGACGTGACATGGGGCCCCCGCCCGTTCACCGACAAGGACACCTACGTCTTCAACGCCACGGTGACCGACCCCAACACCGGCCTTAGCCGGCGCGGCGATATCCTTCGCATCGGTGGGGGCAGCAACTTCCAGGACAAGGGCCAGAGCGGCTGGAGCATCCAGAACGACTTCACCTACACCGGCTTTGAAAACCACACGATCAAGGTGGGTGCCAAGGCCAAGTGGGTGACGCTGAACA
>CAZQLI010000154.1:0-5172 GCA_964594145.1 uncultured Sphingomonas sp.
GGGCTGCTCCATCGTTCGCTCGACCAGCACGAACGTGCGCTAGAGGCATTTGGCCAGGCCGCCTCGATGGCGCCCCGCGATGCTTCAATTGCCCATGGCCATGCGCGGGTGGCCCTGGAAGCAGGACTGTCCTCGACCGCCCTGTTCGACCGTGCCTTTCGGCTCGCCGCTTCAGGCGACGTCATCCTCGGCCGGGCTGCTGCGCGGTTCGCTGCTGGGGAGGGAGCGGTGGCGGCCGACGAGCTGGCGGCAGTGCTTGCGGCCAATCCCCGGTGGGCACTGGGACATATTCAGTGGGCCCAGCTGAGCGCTATGAATGGTCGGGCGGAAGCGTGCACCCAGACCATCGAAACGGCGCTTAGACAAAATCCGGGCGATGTCGGACTGTGGCAGGCGGCCATCAGAATTCTTGTTAACGCTGGCCGCTACAACGAGGCCTGGCAATGTGCAGACCGGGCAATCACCGAAACCGGGCACCGGCAGGCATTCGCGCTGTCGCGGGCGGCCGCGTTATCCGATGCAGGGGAGCTTGACCTGGCCGGGGAGGCGTTTGATGCCCTGGGAGAGCCGACGGAATGCGGCCATGCCATCAGGCTTGCACGGCACCTCATCAGAGCGAGGAAACTCGAAGAGCTCGCCGGGCTGACCGATCGCTGGATGGAGGGCGATAACGCCCATCTCTTCTGGCCATATGCATCAATCTGCTGGCGCCTGACCGGCGATCCCCGCTGGGAGTGGCTCGAGGGCGACCCTCGCCTGGTGCAGGTGATCGACCTTGGGCAAAAACTCCCCTCGCTCGAAGCGCTCGCCAGGCGGCTACGCCAGCTCCACGGGGGATCCGGCCGCTTTCTGGACCAGTCGGTCCGGGGCGGCACCCAGACCGACGGGCCCCTCCTTTCGAGGATCGAGCCCGAAATTGTCGCGCTTCGATCGGCCATTGTCGAGGCAGTGGAAACCTATCGTGCCCAGCTCCCGCCGCCGGACCCCGATCATCCCATGCTGCGCAATGAACGCCTCGGCAGGGTCCGCTTTGCCGGAAGCTGGTCGGTGCGCCTGGCCGATGCCGGGTTTCACACCGCGCACGTCCATCCCCAAGGCTGGATAAGCTCCGCATTCTATGTCGCTCTGCCGCGGCTTGAGGAAGGGGAAGAAGGGTGGCTGGTGCTCGGAGAACCCCCGGCTGACCTTGCAACCGGACTGGGACCGCTGCGCAAGGTGAAGCCCCGCGAAGGCCAGCTCGTCCTGTTCCCCTCGATGATGTGGCATGGCACTCTTCCTTTCGAGAAAGGCGAGCGAATGACCGTGGCCTTTGATGTCGCACCCACCCGTTGAGCAGGGCCCGTTGGTCGAAAAGGGGGTTGCCATGCTAATGAGATGCTTCAGGCTGAGGCCGATTCGACCAATGTTCGGGGAGTTAAGATGATCGGGAAAACCCTGTCCTTCATGGCCGTTGTGGCCATGGTTTCGGTGACGCCCGCGGTTGCCCAGGCTAGCGATTCGAAAAAGAAGTCCAAGGATCCCAACGAAGTCGTCTGCGAAAAGCAGGAGGTGCTTGGCAGCCGGGTCGCGACCAAGCGGATCTGCATGACGAGGGCCGAATGGGCTGAAAAGCGGCGGCTCGAGCGTCTCGAAATCGATAAGGCGCAGACCGCGCGGGGCAGCTGCGACGGCTGTCAATAATCGCACCTGCGAGTGCGTAAGAAGCCTGGCGTCTATTGTATTTTCATAGAGGCCCGGAAATTTTGCCGGTAAGCGGCCCTTGATGACCGCTCAACCACTGCCGGACCGATGGACCGGGGACGCTACCTGGCTGGCGCAGGCGATTGACCCGCGAGCCGGGCTGATCCGCCTCGTCCGGATGGATGAAGGCGCCTATCGCGGCGCGAGTTTCCTGGATGACCGGATGCTGGGCGCCGGGATCGAGGCGCGGCTTGGCCTCCTTGCCGAGGCATTGGAGCAAGCCTCCCATACAGGCAGAGACGATGCCCGGTGGATTTTCCACATCGGCCATGTCGGCTCGACGCTTATTGCCCGACTGCTCGGTGAGCTCGACAATATCATTTCCCTGAGGGAACCGAGATCGCTTCGCGACCTCATCTTTGTACCATCGGACGCGCGGGCTGATGCTGCCGCTGGCCTCCGGCGGCTGATGTCGCGGACATTTCGCCCGGAGCAGTTCGCACTGGTCAAGGCGACCAGCTTCGTGTCGGAGCTGGCACCGCTCCTGGCCCAGGGGGCTCCATCGCTGTTCCTTTTCGCTACTCCTCAAAATTATGTGGCTGGCATTCTCGCTGGCGAGAATTCGGTGAAGGAACTGGCCGCCCTGCACGAGGTGCGCGCCGAGCGATTGCGCGGTCGAGGCATCGAGCTCAGCGGTTATGATCAAAGCAATGCGCATCGCGGTGCCGTGGCCTGGGCCTGCGAAATGACATCGCTCGAAGCGGCCTGCGATGCCCTCGGCGAGCCATCCGTCCTTTGGGCCGATTTCGATGTCATGCTGAACGACATGGAGAAATGGCTGGGCCGATGCGCGAGTCACTTCGGTTTTACAGCTCCTCCCGAAAAACTCGGCGAGCTGGTCGCGGGACCATTGATGCGCCGTTATTCCAAGGCGCTCGAATATGACTATAGTCCCTCGCTTCGGGCGGAGTTGCTCGGCGAGGCGGCCGCCCTGCATCGAGCCGAGATTGCGGATGCCCTGAGCATGCTCCGGGAGGATGCAGGGCGGGTACCAATGCTGGCGAGGGCGCTGCAACGCGCCGAACGGGAGAGTTGAATGTACCGGGTCCTGCAATTGCTGAGCGAGGCCGAGATCGCCGAATGCAAGAGAATTGCGGCCAACACGCAGTTCATCGACGGGCGGGCCACCAATCCGCATAACAAGGCGAAGAACAACCAGCAGCTGCATGACCCGGCGGCGAGCCAGGCCAGCTCCCAGATCATGCTGAAGGCGATGGCACGGAGCGAGGAGTTCAGGGAATTTGCTTTCCCCGCAAAGATCGCGCCCCCGCTGCTCACCAAGTATCAGCCCGGCCAATATTATGGAGCTCACGCCGACGCTGCGTTCATCAACCTTGGAAACCACGTGATCCGGAGCGACCTTAGCTGCACCATCTTCCTCAACGAGCCGGAAGCCTATGAAGGCGGTGCGCTGATGGTGCAGCTCGGGGACGCTGCGCTGAAATTCAAGCTCCGGCCGGGTCAGGCGATCATCTACCCGTCGGACACGTTTCACGAGGTCGAGCGGGTGACAAAGGGCGAACGGCTGGTCGCGATCACCTTCATCCAGAGCCAGGTGAAGGACCCGTTCCGGCGCAACCTGCTGTTTGACCTCAACGAGGTCGCCGCGCTGGAAGGCCTCACCATGAAGCCGGAGAATTTCGCGAGGCTCCAGCTCGTCCAGTCGAACCTCCTTCGCTACTGGGGCGAAACTCCCTGACGCTTGTGTGCGTTCGTCGAAAAGGACTCTCGCCTGGCTTCCAGCTGGGTCACATTGCCCGCCGCATCGTCTGGGATGGCCGTGGAGCTTATCGAAGGAGGTGGCAATGCGCATCGGTGCAGTCTCAATGCTGCTGCTGCTTTTCGCGGGCCTCGGATCGGCCCCCTCGCTTGCAAAGGACGACAAGCCGCGCAAGGCAAAGGACCCCAACGAGGTCGTCTGCGAGAAGCAGTCGGTCGTCGGCAGTCGCCTTGCAACGCGAAGGGTCTGCGCGACCCGCGCCGAGTGGGCGGAAAAACGCCGTCTCGACAAGGAAGCGATCGACCAGGGACAGCGATCGGCCTGCATGGTCACGACCACCAGCAGCAGCGGGCGGGCGAGCTGCTAGTGCAGTCAGGCCGCCTGTTCGGCCTTGGTAGCTGAGGGCGTCAGGACGAGCTTTCCGTCGCCTTCGTCGACCGTCACCGTCGAACCGTCATGAACCCGCCCGGCCAGGATCTCGTCGGCTAACGGGTCCTGCAGATATTTCTGGACGGCGCGCTTCAGCGGCCGAGCGCCATAGACCGGGTCATAGCCGACCCTGCCAAGCCAGGCCCTGGCGGCCTCGCTGAGGTCGAGCCGGATCTTGCGGTCTTCCAGCAGCTTCTGCAGGCGTTGGACCTGGATGTCGACGATTGGCCCCATGTGCGAGGCAGACAGCCGGTGGAAGAGAATGATCTCGTCGAGCCGGTTCAGGAACTCGGGCCGGAAGTGGGCCCGGACGACCTCCATGACCTGCGCCTCGACATTGGTCGGGTTTTCGTCTTCGCCGAGCGAGGCCAGATATTGGGAGCCGAGGTTCGAAGTGAGGATGATGATGGTGTTGGTGAAGTCGACCGTTCGGCCCTGGCCATCGGTCAGTCGCCCATCGTCGAGCACCTGGAGAAGGATGTTGAAGACGTCGCCATGCGCCTTCTCGACCTCGTCGAACAGCACCACCTGGTAGGGACGGCGGCGGACGGCCTCGGTGAGCACGCCGCCCTCTTCATAGCCGACATATCCCGGCGGCGCGCCGATGAGCCGGGCCACGGCATGCTTTTCCATGAACTCCGACATGTCGATCCGGACCATGGCCTGGGGATCGTCGAACAGGAATTCTGCAAGTGCCTTGGTCAGCTCGGTCTTGCCGACGCCCGTCGGCCCGAGGAACAGGAATGAACCGAGTGGCCGGTTCGGGTCCTGGAGCCCGGCCCGGGCGCGGCGCACGGCAGCGGAAACTGCCTTGACGGCGTCCTGCTGGCCGATGACGCGGGCGCCGATCGCGTCTTCCATGCCGAGCAGCTTCTCCCGCTCGCCCTCCATCATCCGCTCAACCGGTATGCCGGTCCAGCGGCTTACGACTGCGCCAATATCCTCGTCAGTGACTTCTTCGCGGAGCATCGCGCCCTTGGAAGCCTGGGCGGCCTCGGCGAGCTTCTTCTCCAGTTCGGGGATGCGCCCGTACTGGAGCTCGCCGGCCTTGGCGAGGTCGCCGGCGCGCTGCGCCTGCTCCAGCTCGATCCGCGCGGCGTCGAGCTGTTCCTTGACCTTCGCTTCCCCCGCGATTTTCTCCTTCTCGGCCTGCCACCGGGTGGTAAGTTCGGTGGACTGCTGCTCGAGGTTCGCAAGCTCTTCCTCGAGCGCCTTCAGCCTTTCCTTTGACGGAGCGTCGCTTTCCTTCCTGAGTGCCTCGCGCTCGATCTTCAGCTGGATGA
>CAZQLI010000155.1:0-5143 GCA_964594145.1 uncultured Sphingomonas sp.
GGCAACCGCAACTTCGAGGGCCGGGTTTCACCAGACTGCCGCGCCAACTACCTGGCATCGCCGCCGCTGGTCGTCGCCTATTCGCTGCTCGGAACGGTCACCCGGGACATCACCAGGACGCCGCTCGGCCAGGACAAGGATGGCAAGGACGTATTCCTGGCCGATCTCTGGCCCTCGAACGACGAGGTCCGGCAGCTCATCGATCTCCACGTCAACTCGGACATGTTCCGCTCGCGCTACGCCGACGTCTTCCATGGCGACGAGCGCTGGCGCGCGATCGAAGTGTCCGGTGGCGACACCTATGACTGGCCGGCATCGTCGACCTATATCCAGAACCCTCCCTATTTTGCCGGCATGACCATGACGCCCAAGCCTCTGACCGACGTCTCGGGCGCAAGGGCGCTGGCCATCTTCGGGGATTCCATCACCACCGACCATATTTCGCCGGCCGGCTCGATCAAACTCGACAGTCCCGCGGGCAAATATCTGGTCGAGCATGACGTTCCGCGTCCCGAGTTCAACAGCTACGGCGCCCGCCGCGGAAACCATGAAGTGATGATGCGCGGAACGTTCGCCAACATTCGCATTCGCAACCGCATGCTCGACAATGTCGAGGGCGGCTTCACCCGCTACGCCAAGACCGGCGAGGTCATGCCGATCTATGACGCGGCAATGAACTATGCCTCGGACGAAACGCCGCTGGTCGTGGTTGCGGGCAAGGAATATGGCACCGGCTCGTCACGCGACTGGGCCGCCAAGGGAACCATCCTGCTCGGGGTAAGGGCCGTCATCGCCGAGAGATACGAGCGCATCCACCTCTCCAAACTCGAGGGCATGGGCGTGCTTCCGCTCCAGTTCGCCGAGGGCGAGTGCGCCTCGGACTTCGGGCTCGACGGAAGCGAGACCTACTCGATCGAAGGCATTGCCGATATCGAGCCCCGCCAGCAGGTGACGGTCAAGGTGACCCGCGACAATGGCGAGACGTTCGACATCGCCGCGCGGTGCCGGATCGATACCTACAACGAGCTCGAATATTTCCGCTCGGGCGGCATCCTCCACTTCGTCCTGAGGAACCTCGCCTCCTAGAGGCGCTGCCGCCCCATGCCCGCTCGTGCGAGCATGGGCGAGGCGCTGGTCGTCAGGCGGGCAGCGCCGGTTCGAGCCAGTCCGGGACGAGGGCATTGCCGGGAAGCGCTTCGATCCGCGCATGAACGACGGACAGCCCGAGGGCTGGATAGCTGACGCGTGCCCTCTCCCCGCCACTGCCCTCGACCACGACCAGCCTGCGGTTGATCTTCTGCCGCCAGTTCATCCTGGCGGTGTTTTCCTGGCCGACAAAGCAGCCCTTGTCGAAACTGACGCCGTTGAGCTCGATGGCATTGCATTCCAGCCAGAGAAGATCGGCGAGTTCCGAGCGCCCTTCGCAAACGCCTAAACGGAGGCGATGCTCGTGCCAGCCCGCTGCCGGTTCAGCTGCCGGTGCAAGCCAGCGGCGTCCGAGCTGCGCCAGCCTGGGATCGGGAACGCCCTCCCCGCCTTCTTTCGACCAGTGCACGGCGAGGCCATCTTCCGGGTCGATCGTGATCGGCCGGCGAAGCCTGTAAATGGAGAGCCGCTTGACGAGATCCGCCGCTGCCGCGGCCTCGCAGTCGAGGAGAAGATCATCGCCGTCCGCCCAGACGAAAAAGTCGAACAGGCATTTCCCCTGGGGCGTCAGTAGCCCGGCCCAAACCGGGAGGTCGCCCGCGACATCCTGGGTTACGAGCCCCTGGAGGAACCCACGCACGTCTTCGCCCGAGATCCGGACAAGCGCTCGATCTGATAGGGTGGTCGCGGCCATGCTGCTTAGCTAAGGAGCCGGCGTGACATTGCAATCCATCACCATCCGCCGCCCTGACGACTGGCACGTCCATCTGCGCGATGGCGAGATGCTAAGGCGCGTCGCCCCCTTCACTGCCCGGCAGTTTGCACGCGCGGTTGTGATGCCCAACCTTGCTCCCCCGGTGACCAGGGTCCAGCAGGCGCTGGATTACCGCGAGCGCATCCGTGCCGTCGCCGGCGACGCGTTCACCCCGCTGATGACCGCCTATCTCACCGACAATATCGAGCCGGACGAGCTGGAACGAGGCCATGCGCAAGGGGCCTGGCTCGCCGCCAAGCTTTACCCCGCGGGAGCGACGACCAATAGTGCAAGCGGCGTTACCGACATCCGCAACATCCGCGCAGCGCTCGAAAGGATGCAGGAAATCGGCATGGTCCTTTGCATCCACGGCGAGGTGACCGATCCCGATGTCGACATGTTCGACCGGGAGGCCCGGTTCATCGAGAAAATCCTGGTACCGCTGGTCAGCGATTTTCCAGGCCTTCGCATCGTGCTCGAGCACATCACGACCAGGGAGGCTGCACAGTTTGTTGCGGATGCTCCCGGTAAGGTGGCGGCGACGATTACGCCCCAGCACCTTCACCTCAACCGCAATGCACTGTTCAAGGGCGGGCTTCGCCCCCATGCCTATTGCCTCCCGGTGGTGAAACGGGAGGAACACCGGCTTGCTGTGAGAAAGGCTGCGGTCAGCGGGTCGCCGAAATTCTTTCTCGGGACCGACAGTGCGCCCCACGAGCGGGGCGCCAAGGAATCGGCATGCGGCTGCGCTGGCATCTTCAACGCCCCGTTTGCGCTCGAGAGCTATGCCCAGGTCTTCGACGAAGAGGCCGCGCTCGACAGGCTCGAGGGCTTTGCCTCCGAGCACGGCGCTCGCTTCTACGGGCTCCCGCTCAACGAGGGCCACGTGACGCTGGAGAGGACCGGGGACCATGTCCCCGACGAGGTCGAGGCGCTCGTACCCTTCCACGCGGGCGAGACGCTGGGCTGGAAATTCCTGGGCTAGGCTGAGCCCGTCCCCTTCGGCCCGACCACCTGCCCGAAAAACCGCTCGACCCGCCGGTAGCATTCGCAGGAACGCTGTTCGAGCCCGGCCCGGTCATGGACCTCGATGATGCCCCGTCGCGTCGTGATGAGGCCTTCGTCCTGGAGTTCCCGGGCGACGGCGTTGACGGTGGTACGCTGCACGCCGAGGAGGCCGGCGAGGGATTCCTGGGTAAGCTCGAGGCGACTTCCTCCCCGGTCATGGGCAAGAAGCAACCAGCGAGCGGCCCGGGCTTCGATCGGATGGAAGCTGTTGCAGGCGACCGTCTGCATCACCTGGGCAAGAAGATAATCTGAATAACGGCAGAAGAGGTTGCGAAGATGCGCCGACTTGCCCTTGGCCTCCTCGATCGCCGCCATCGGGATCTTCAGAGCCGGCCCCGCCACCATGACCTCGGCCCTGGTGAAGGCGGGTATGTTGCCGCAGCTGATGATTCCTCCGACGGCCCCTTCGCGGCCTATCGACGTAACCTCGACGGAGCGCCCGTCGTCGAGCTCCACGCGCATCGAGACCATGGTCGTTGCGAACGGGAAAAGCGAATTGGCAACGTCCATCCCGCGCCGAAGGACCGTGCTGCCGATCTCGAGATCGACGAGCTGTGCCTTACTCTCAAGCATGTCGCGCAGCTCCGGCGGGAACGTAGAGAGCAGCCGATTGCCGCTGAATGCGTCGGCGATGGATGGGGGAGCGAACTGGAGATCAGGCATGTCAGAAAAAGCCCCTTGAAGGCTGGCTCATCCCACCCAATGTTCGGCGGCCCGAATCGTTGCCTGTGGACCATTATGCCGGTTCCGGCACAGGCGGCTTGAACGCGTCGGATGGGTTCGCTACAGCCCGCCGAATTGCCGTGCCCGGAGACGTGGGTGAGTGGCTGAAACCAACGCTTTGCTAAAGCGTCATACGGGCAACCGTATCGAGGGTTCGAATCCCTCCGTCTCCGCCAGCTACCATTGAAATCATTAGAATTTTTGCCGGTTTGGCAAAGCCGTCATATAATCGGTCATAATTCGCGATTGCCGTCGTTCTCGCCCGTTAACGGGAGGCGATGGTTTGCTAGGTGTGAGTCCGCCGGACCAGACTACTCAATTTTCGGTTGAGGCGCTCAACCGATAGTTGAATCTTCACTCTTCCGCGCCTACATAGCCCCCAATCGCACCCGCCGGGCCTCTGCCGAAAGGCATGCACACTCGGCGGGTCTTTTTTTGGGCATCGCGCGTCAATAGATGCATGATGCTCAAGCCCTTCGATAAACCATCTCTATCGCTCGATGAGCAAATCGCTCATCTCCGCAAGCATGGCATGCAAATTGCCGACGAGGCGGCGGCCAAATACTGGCTTACGCATGTCAGCTACTACCGGCTCAGTGCGTATTGGCTCGCTTTTGAGGCGCCCAAAGGTAGCAATCCGCGCTTCCCGGCCGGAACCACCTTTGAGTCGGTGACGGATCTATATCACTTTGACCGCAAATTGCGGCGTATCGTGATGCGTGGCACCGAGCACGTGGAGGTCGCGCTTCGCGGAAGCTGGGCTTACGAACTCGCGCACGCAGGAGGCGGGCACACCTATCTTAATGCGGGGCTATACACTGACCGCAAGGAGTTCCAACGCAACCTTTCGAAATTGGCGGCTGGCATTGCCAATTCGAACGAGACTTATATCCGGCACTACCGGGAAACCTATGGCGACCCCGCCATGCCGCCGGTCTGGATGGTCGCGGAAATGATGTCCTTTGGCCAACTCTCTCGCTGGTATTCAAACCTTGCGGCCCGTGCAGTCAGAAACCGGATCGCCGCGCCGCTCGGATTGCCTGAGACGGTGTTGGTGCCATTGGTTCGCAACATTACGGACATCCGGAACATTTGCGCCCATCATGGACGCCTCTGGAATCGTGGCTTTCGCTTACCACCAAAAATTGCGCACAAGCCTACGGACTTGGCGCAATCCCTTGATCAAAACGCTACTCAATCTCCCGGGCAACTCTACAACGCTTTGACCATGGTCGCGCATATAGTTCGAACCGTTGCTCCGGACTCCACGTGGTCCAAGGATGTTCGGGCGATGGTTCAGGAGCATCCCCACGTGGACACCTCCGCGATGGGATTTCCTTCCGACTGGAAGAATCGGCCGCTTTGGCACGATTGAGCGTCGGCCTTTCAGAAGAAGAATTTGATGGTTTCTCACACTGGAAGTGCCTTGGTCGCGGATGCTCACGATGCCTT
>CAZQLI010000156.1:0-5129 GCA_964594145.1 uncultured Sphingomonas sp.
GGTCGCCTTCCCAGTGACCTGGCACCGCCCGGTTGGTTAGGCTAGGCTTCGAGCACTATGGGGATCATTTTTGAAACCATCGTTGAAACTATCTTAGGTTCGTTTCTCGCAGGAAAGTTGGACGAGCTGTATGAAGCTCATCCACGGGTTTTCTGGTTGGTAATTGCAATGTGCTTGGGGCTTCCCTTTCTGATATTTTGGTAAGCGTTGGCCGGGTGCTAGTCCCCAGCTTCTATTCAGTTATGGATCGAAAGCAGCCATCAGCTATTGGCTGGCCCACGTACCGCATTTGAGGTCATCACGGTAACGAGTTGCAATGCCGCGAAGTGGCACTGCGAAAGCCCATTCAACACGACTAAATTTAATGATAAATCGCGGTGACGGTCGATGAGCAGGGGGCATGCCATGGCGACTGCAACTGGCGCGGTTTTATTCGAGGAGCGCAAGCCGGATTTGTTGTCCGGTACGCGGCGAGCGCACGCCATTGACCGCTGGATCTTCGTATTCATGGCGGCATGGTTCATCGCCATCGTGCTGGCCGGCTTCGTCCCGGACTCGCTGTTGAAGATCGAAATGGTTCGGACCGGCCAGCGGCCGCCATTCCCGCTGGTCTTGCACCTCCATGCTATACTGATGGGAACCTTCCTGATGCTGTTGCTGGCACAGACCGCCCTGATGGCAACGGGGCGGCAGGGGCTGCACATGCAGCTTGGCATTGCCGGGATGGTTACGGCCGTTGCCATCGTCATCGTCGGCTTCATCCTCGTGCCGACCATCTACCACGAGGTTTGGAACGGAGCGCAGGCCGCGCCCGAGGCCACCCGCCAGCAAATGCAGTCTGTCGTGAGCATGGTCGACAATATCATGCTGCTCCAGCTTCGGATCGGGATCCTTTTCCCGCTGTTCCTGGCGATCGGGCTCAAGGCGCGCGGAACTGACCCCGGCTTGCACAAGAGGATGATGATCCTGGCGACGGCAATACCTTTACCGGCCGGCATCGACAGGATTCCATGGCTGCCGCACACGATGCCGGGAAGCCCCTTGTCGGTCGATCTTTACCCGTTGCTCGCCATTTCACCGATGCTGGTCTGGGACATCGTACGGAACGGGCGCGTCCACCGCGCCTATTGGATCGTCTTGGCGGTGTACCTGCCGTTCGCCATTGCCGTGCACGCGCTGTGGGACACGGCCTGGTGGCACGATACGGCGCGATGGCTGATGGGCGTGGGCTAGCTCCAAGTTCCAACTGGTTTCCAGAACTTCGGCGGGGTGAAGCCTTGATTTCCGGAGCGTCGGCAGAGCGACCTGTATCGGCAAGGGGTGGGCCGACCGGGAGTTAGGGCGCCGATTTAAAGCTTGGACGCTTGAACGGGGAAGGCAATGAGAAACCACGTTACCCTCATTACCCTCGGCGTCGGCGACCTCGAGCGCGCCGTGGCCTTTTACCGCGATGGCCTGGGGCTCGCGACCGAGGGGATCGTCGGGACCGGGATCGACCATGGCGCGGTGGCATTTTTCAAGCTCCAGGGCGGCCTCTCGCTTGCCTTGTGGCCGAGGGAAAGCCTGGCCCATGATACCGGGCTGCCCATGGGGCCCGCCAGCGCAACGGAGTTCAGTCTTGCGCACAACCTGGGATCGCGGGACGAGGTCGATGCCGTCATGGCCGAAGCCGAGAAGGCAGGCGCCACGATAGTAAAGCCGGCAGTCGCGACGGACTGGGGCGGATATGCGGGCTATTTCCAGGATCCCGATGGGCATCTCTGGGAGGTTGCCTATAATCCCGACATGCTGCCCGGCTCCTGACCGGGGGATCTCGGGCTGATTAGCGCCGTTTCCCTTTCAGAGCGCGGCATTGGACCAGGAGCGGGAAGCCGATGACCAAGCACCGCATCTATTCGATGAGCGTCGCCAGCGTGTACCCCCATTACCTCGCCAAGGCGGAGAAGAAGGGCCGGACCAGGGCCGAAGTGGACGAGGTAATTTCCTGGCTCACGGGATACAGCCAGAAGGAGCTGGAGGAAAAGCTCGAAGCCAAGGAGAACTTCGAGGATTTCTTCGCCAATGCGCCGAGGCTCAATCCGTCGCGCTCCCTTATCACCGGCACGATCTGCGGGGTTCGCATCGAGGAGATCGAGGACCCGCTGATGCGGGAGGTCCGCTACCTCGACAAGCTGGTCGACGAGCTCGCCAAGGGCCGGCCGATGGAGAAGATCCTCCGGGCACCGGCAGAGCCGACCGAGGCCTCCAGCCCAGGGGCATGAGCCGGCCTGGAGGGGTTTAAAGCTTGCTAAACTAGGTCGTCTCAATCTAGGCGGTCGCCGGTTACCCTGTGGTACCGGGACGACGGGCCAAGCTTTTCCGCCGTTCCTTCTTTTTCTTTTCCGGACAGGCGATTAGGCGATCCATGATTACCCCCTGGGGCTATCCCGATTTCGATGCGCATGAAGCGCTGCACTTTGTTGTCGACCAGAAGAGCGGGCTTCGCGCGATCATCGCGATGCACTCGACCCACCTTGGCCCGGCCGCGGGCGGTACCCGCTTCTGGCACTATTCGGACGATGCCGACGCGCTCACCGACGTGCTGCGTCTTTCGCGGGGCATGAGCTACAAGAACGCCATGGCCGGGCTTCCGCTTGGCGGCGGCAAGGCGGTGGTGCTCGCCGACAGTGACAAGACCAAGACCCCGGAGATGCTGGCGGCGTTCGGCGAAGCGGTGAACAGCCTTGGCGGCAAATATATCACGGCCGAGGACGTCGGCATGTCGGTCAAGGACATGATCGAGATTTCGAAGGCGACCCGCTTCGTTGCCGGTCTCCCAGCGGAAGGCGGCGGCGTCGGCGGTGACCCAAGCCCGCATACCGCGCTCGGTGTTTTCCTCGGCATCAAGGCGGCGGCCAAGCGCGCCCTTTCGAAGGACAGTCTTGCCGGGCTGCACATCGCGCTGCAGGGCGCTGGAGCAGTGGCGAGCGGGGTAGGGCGGCTTGCCGCCGAGGAGGGAGCGAGGCTCTCGATCGCCGACATCGATGGCGGACGGGCCCAGAAGCTCGCCGACGAGACCGGCGGCAAGGTCGTCTCGGTCGACGACATCCTTTTCCTCGAGGCGGACGTTGTCAGCCCCTGCGCCCTCGGCGCGATCCTCAGCGAGGAGTCGATCGCCCGGCTGAACACGCCGATCATTGCCGGCGCTGCCAACAACCAGCTCGAGACGCCGGCCGACGGGCAGCGGCTCCAGGCCCGCGGCATCCTCTACGCGCCAGACTATGTCATCAACGCCGGCGGGATCATCAACGTCTCCACCGAGTATCTCGGCGACGGGGGCCCGGAGCTGGTCCGCTCGCGCATCGACAATATCCCGGGACGCCTCGAGCAGATCTGGGCCGAGAGCGCTGCAACCGGCGCCGATCCTGCAGCGGTTGCCGACGCGATGGCGCAAAAGCTCATTGGCCGGGCCTAGGGGAGAGCCCCTAGTTCCCTTGGACGGAAGCAACCGCTAAAGCGCGCCAATCCATGCACGGCTACGCTAATCCTGCCCGCTTCCTCAAGATTGCCCGGCCCGCCACCGGCTGGCTGCTGGGCCTTGGGCTGCTGCTGGTCCTCCTTGGGTCGGCGGGCGGATTGCTGGTGACGCCGCCGGACTATCTCCAGGGCGAGACGGTAAGGATCCTTTACCTCCATGTCCCCGCCGCCTGGCTGGGCATGGCCGGCTGGTCGGGGATCGCCGCGGCCTCGATCAGCCAGCTGGTGTGGCGCCACCCGCTTGCCGCCATCGCCGGCAGGGCGATTGCTCCGGCGGGCGCCACCTTTGCAGCGCTCTGCCTTGCCACCGGTTCGATCTGGGGGCGGCCGACCTGGGGAACCTGGTGGGAGTGGGACGGGCGTTTGACCTCGATGCTGATCCTATTCTTCCTCTACCTTGGCTATATCGCGCTCGCCGGCGCGGAACGCGAACGCGGCGGGGAAGGGCGGATGGCGGCCCTGTTCGGCCTCGTCGGGGCAGTGAACCTCCCGATCATCCATTACTCGGTCCTGTGGTGGCGAACGCTCCACCAGGGCCAGTCGATCAGCATCAGCGGCGGATCGTCGATCGCCCCCGAGCTGCTTTGGCCGCTTCCGCTCACCATGGTCGGGTTCAGCGCCATCTTCGCTGCCGTGGTCCTGATGTGGATGCGGGCCGAACTTGCCCGGCAGAAGATGGAAGCAAGGCTGTTGCGGAGGGCAGGCCAGTGAACCAGTGGGCGTTCGTTGCCGCGGCCTATGGCCTCGCGGGGATTGCCACTGCCGGGCTCATCGCCTGGGCATGGCTGTCGATGCGCCGCGCCGAGGAGGCCGCCGAGGCGGTGAGGCGCGGCCGATGATGGTAAAGCCAAAGCACCAGCGGCTGGTCCTCGTCCTGCTCGCCCTTGCCGCGCTGGTCGGCGCCGTCCTCCTCGCCATGTGGGGGCTGCAGGACCGCGCCGCCTATTTCGTGACGCCGACCGACATCGCTGCGGACAAGGTCCAGCCGGACCGGCCGATGCGCCTTGGCGGCATGGTCGTCGAAGGTTCGCTAAAGCGCGATCCCGACGGGCTCACGATCCGCTTTACCGTCAGCGACGGCAAGGCCGAGACACCGGTCCTCTTTCGCGGGATCGCCCCCGACCTGTTCAAGGAAGGAAGCGGCGTCGTCGCAGAGGGCAGGCTGACGCCGACCGGCCTGTTCATGGCCGACAATATCCTTGCCAAGCATGACGAGCGCTACATGCCGCCGCAGATGGCGAGCGAGGCTGCCCCCAAGTGATTGCCGAGGCGGGTCTCGCCGCGCTCTGGCTGGCAGCGGCGCTTGCCGCCCTCCAGCTGGCGCTTGCGCTCGGCCTCGGCGGCGCGGAAGGGCGGTCGATCGCGACGGTCCGCTCGCTGGCGATCGCGCAGGGCCTGCTCGCGCTCGCTGCCTTCGGGGCGCTGGTATTGCTGTTTTTGGACAGCGACATGAGCGTGAAGCTGGTCGCTGCCAACAGCCACAGCCAGAAGCCCTGGATCTACAAGTTCGCCGGCGCCGGGGGAAACCACGAGGGCTCGATGCTGCTGTGGGTGATGGTGCTCGCGGTCGCAGGGGCGGTCGTCGCGCTGTTCGAGCGCAGGCTCGACGAGCG
>CAZQLI010000157.1:0-5053 GCA_964594145.1 uncultured Sphingomonas sp.
CGGCACGCCGGGCGCGCGCCGTTCCTCGAGCCGGACGCCAAGAGCCAGGTCACGCTGCGCTTCGAAAATGGCAAGCCGGTGGAAGCAACCGCCATCGTCGTCTCCACCCAGCATGCCAAGGGCTATGACCGGGGCGAACAGGAAGCCGAGCTCCATTCCTATGTGAAGCGCGTCGTCTCCGAGGTCCTCCCGGAAGGCCTCATCACCGATGCCACGGTCTTCCATATCAACCCGACCGGAAGCTTCGAGATTGGCGGACCGGACGGCGACGCCGGCATCACCGGCCGCAAGATCATCGTCGACACCTATGGCGGCGCTGCGCCCCATGGCGGCGGTGCCTTCTCGGGGAAGGACCCGACCAAGGTCGACCGTTCGGCTGCCTATGCGGCGCGATATCTTGCAAAGAACATCGTCGCGGCCGGCCTTGCCAAGCGCTGCACCATCCAGCTCGCCTATGCGATCGGCGTCAGCGCTCCACTCTCGCTTTATGTCGACACGCACGGCACGGGGACCGTCCGCGACGAGGAGATCGAGGCTGCAATCGGGCGGATCGAAAAGCTCGGCGGGCTCACCCCGCGCGGCATTCGCACTCATCTCAAGCTCAACAAGCCGATCTACTCGGTGACCTCGGCCTATGGGCATTTCGGACGCAAGCCCGAGGGAGACTTCTTCCCCTGGGAAAAGACCGACCTCGTCGAGGAGCTGAAGGCCGCGCTGGAAAGCCGCGCGACAGCCGCCGCCTGATCCGGCGATCGGAGCAGCGCACCGCCGCCGTCAGCTTTCGCGGCAGCGCACCCAGCGACGCTTTCCGTGGCGCCAGAGCGAGCCGTCATAATGATCGCCCTGTCGCGTCACGCGGATTCTTACCTCGTGCCGCATCGCGTCGGGGTCGACGAGGTCTACCCTGAGCTCGGCAGGATCGAGCCAGCTCTGCGCCACCGTCACCGGCACTTCGAGTCCACCATCGGTCAGCCGCGCCGACACAACGGCGGGAACGGCGGTATGGCTGACGACGAGTGCGAGGCTGACGTTGGACCCGCCAGCGGTGCTGCACAGGAGGCCGCCGGTAGCCTTGGCCGGGGTCGAGGCCAGCAGGGAGGCCGCAGCGACGAGAAGCAGTTTTTTCATGGCGCCGGGTCTGCCAGTGGCTTGATGAACGGGAGCCGAAGCGACTAGGCGCGGCCGATGAGCGCGTTCAAGCAAGGTGATCCAACGACCCTAAACCGGCTCTACGGCCGCTCGAGCGGGCACAAGCTGCGCAAGGGCCAGTCCGAGCTGGTCGAGAAGCTTCTTCCTGCGATTGCCGTGCCCGAAGAGGGGCCGATCAGCTCCGAATGCCTGTTCGGTGACAGCCGGCCGCTTCATCTCGAGATCGGCTTCGGAGGCGGCGAACATCTCGCCTGTCGCGCGGATCTTCTTCCCGACCATGGCTTCATCGGTTGCGAGCCTTTTCTCAACGGCGTTGCCCAGGCACTTTCCCATGTCCGCGACCAGCGCCTGACCAACGTGCGCATCCACATGGGCGATGCGCTCGATGTCCTTCGCCGCCTTCCCGACGATGCACTTACGATGGTCTACCTGCTCCACCCGGACCCCTGGCCGAAGGCCCGCCATGCCAAGCGCCGGATGATGAATGACGGTCCGCTCGAGATCATCGCCTCCAAGCTGAAGGCGGGCGGCGAGTTCAGGGTGGCAACGGACGATCCCACCTATCTCGACTGGTCGCTGATGATCATGCAGCGCCACACGCACCAGTTCGAATGGCAGGTGAAGGAGCCGGGCGAATGGCTGTCCTATCCCTCGGGATGGCTGGAGACCCGCTATGCTGCCAAGGCCCGGCGCGAAGGCAGGACACCCCATCAATTCCGGTACCGACGGCTTGGCTGAAGGCGCCTCGGCGCCTAACATCCCGGGATGGACGTCAGAGATTCCGTCCTTGCCGCGATCGGCAAGACCCCGCTCATCCGGCTCCGCCGGGCATCGGAGGAAACCGGCTGCACCATTCTCGGCAAGGCCGAGTTCATGAACCCCGGCCACTCGGTCAAGGACAGGGCAGCGCTCGGCATCATCACCGACGCCCTCGACCGGGGCGAGCTGCGGCCGGGCGGGCTGATCGTCGAGGGAACCGCCGGTAATACCGGGATCGGGATCGCCATGGTTGCCAACGCGCTTGGCATGTCGGCGGTGATCGTCATTCCCGAAACCCAGTCGCGCGAGAAGAAGGACGCCCTTCGAGCGCTTGGCGCGGTCCTGCTCGAGGTCCCGGCAGTCCCCTACCGGAACGACAACAACTATGTGAAGGTCGCCGCCCGCACAGCCGAGCGCCTGGCGAGGGAACATCCGCACGGCGCGATTTTCGCCAACCAGTTCGACAATGTCGCCAACCGCGATATCCATGTCCGTACGACGGGCCCGGAAATCTGGGAGCAGTGCGGCGGCCGGGTCGATGGATTCGCCAGTGCCATTGGCACGGGCGGGACGCTTGCCGGCGTCTCGGCGGCACTTCGGGATCGAAATCCGGACATTGCAATCGCCCTCGCCGATGTCCCGGGCGCAGCCATGCATAATTATTACACTAGCGGGGAACTGCGCGCCGAGGGGAGCTCGATCACCGAGGGGATCGGCCAGGGCCGGGTCACCGGCAACCTCGAGGGATTCCGGCCCGATCATTCCTTCCTCATTCCCGACGCCGAGAGCCTGGCGACCGCCTATGCGCTGCTGAAGGAGGAAGGGCTGGCGCTGGGGCTTTCCTCCGGCGTCAATGTCGCGGGCGCGATCCGTCTCGCAAGGGAGCTCGGCCCGGGCAAGACCATCGTCACCATGCTGTGCGACCCGGCGGCCCGCTACCAGTCGCGCCTGTTCAACCCGGAATTCCTCCGGTCGAAGGGGCTGGAGGCGCCCGACTGGCTCGCGAAGCCGCGGGAAATCGAGCCGGCGTTCGCCTAGCGGCCTCGTGACGCTATAGGGGAGGCCATGGAACGACTCAGTGGGAAGGGACCAAGATGACGCTTTCGATCGGTAGCGTAGCGCCGGATTTCACGGCAGAAACCACCCAGGGAACAATCAACTTCCACGACTGGATCGGCGATAGCTGGGCGATCCTTTTCTCCCATCCGAAGGACTATACGCCGGTCTGCACGACGGAACTTGGTTACCTCGCCGGCATGGACGAGGATTTCCAGAAGCGGAACACCAAGGTGATCGGCCTTTCGGTCGACCCGGTCGGATCGCACCAGGGCTGGCTCCAGGACATCAAGGACGTCACCGGAAACCAGGTCAACTATCCGATCATCGCCGACCATGACCTCAAGGTCGCCAAGCTCTACAATATGCTTCCAGCCGATTCCGGCGAGACCAGCGAAGGCAGGACCGCTGCCAACAACGCGACCGTGCGGACCGTCTACATCGTTGGGCCGGACAAGCTCATCAAGGCGATGCTCATTTACCCGATGAGCTCGGGCCGCAATTTCGACGAGGTGCTCCGGCTGCTGGACAGCATCCAGCTGACGGCACGTCAACCGGTGGCGACCCCGGTCAACTGGCAGCGGGGGGAAGACTGCATCATCGCGCCATCGCTTAGCGACGAGGCGGCCAAGGAGAAGTTCCCCAATGGCTGGGAGACGGTGAAGCCCTATCTCAGGCGGGTCGCCCAGCCGGCCGACTAGTCGTAGGCGCGGACGACCGCTCGCGAGAGCTTGCGGTCCTCCAGCGAATAATAAAGGTGGATCGTCTGGTCCTCCTGGAGGATGGCCGAGGCTGCAAAGGCAATGTCGGTTGCAGCCCGGTCGGATGCCGGCGGAGGGACCAGCAGGGGCTCGACGCCGCGGTCGGTGATGCGCCGGCAGTCCCTGTCGAAGCTGACCCAGCCGATCCGCCAGCGGGCGTCGCTCGTCGCCCCGTTGTAGAACATCACCGGGTCGCGCCCGGGAATGATGACGATTGGGCCCGTCGACAGGTGCCAGTTGTCCCAGCCGTCCTCGCGGATCGGCACCATCTCGCTCATCTGCGTCCAGCGCGTCCCGATCTCGGCGGCGCGGGCCATGCCGATCCGCGAGGCTCCGTCCCGCGCAAACTCGAAAAACAGCCGCCAGCTCCGGTCCGGGGCCTGGTAGAGCGTTGCTTCCTTGAAATTGCCCTCGCCCTCTGCCGCGGCGAAGACGACCTCGCGCTTCTCCAGCGAATAGGGATCGGGACCAGTGGCAAGGAGCATCGAGCCCTGTTGGCGATCGGCATGGACGCCGGTGTAAAACACCATCGTCCGGTCCTTGTCCTGGACTACGGTCGGGTCCTCGACGCCCCCGGCATCGATCGAGGCTGGCCCCGGCACGATAACCGGCCGCGGGTCCATCGTGAAGCTGAGGCCGTCGCTGGACTCGCCGCACCAGATAATCCCGGTCGGATCGGCAGAACCGAAGGGGCTTGGGACGCCCCGCATCATCATCCACAGCCTGCCGTCGGCGCCGAGCCAGACATAGGGACTCATCCAGTCCATCGATTTGAGCGGGTCCGGCGCGACCAGCCAGACGGATTCCACTTTCTCGACGACATAGGCGACCAATGTTCAGGCCCCCTGGCCAATCGTCAGCGACAGGCCTCCATCGATGGTTACGCTCGCACCGGTCACATAGTCGGCTGCCGGTGAAAGGAGGAATGCGACCAGTTCAGCCACTTCGTCAGGCCTCCCGGCGCGGCCCCACGGGATTGATCGCTCCCGGCGTCCAAGTTCGCCTCGATCGTCGAGCGCCGCCTGGTTCATGGGTGTCAGGATCATTCCCGGGGCAACCGAGTTCACGGCGATCCCGCGCGGGGCAAGCTCGAGGGCAAGGGTACGGGTGAACTGGGCGAGTCCCCCCTTGGCCGCATCATAGTCGGCACCGCCGGCCCTCGGAGCGAACTCGTGGATGGACGAGATGTTCACGATCCTTCCTTTCCCGCCCCCTATCCTCCTTACGAACTCGCGGCAGGTGAGGAATGATCCGCGAAGGTCGGTGGCGTAGACATGGTCGAACTGCTCGGCGCTCATGTCGGCGACCTCGACCCCGCTCATGTTCAC
>CAZQLI010000158.1:0-5033 GCA_964594145.1 uncultured Sphingomonas sp.
ATCTGCGCGCCCATGTTCTCGAACTTGTCCTTGAGCTCGATTTCCTTGGCGACGGTAACTCCGTCCTTGGTGATGCGCGGGGCACCGAAGCTCTTGTCGATGACGACGTTGCGGCCCTTGGGGCCCAGCGTCACCTTGACCGCGTCGGCGAGAATGTCGACGCCCTTCAGAATCCGCTCGCGTGCATCGCGCGAGAATTTCACGTCCTTGGCTGCCATCTGGCTACCCTTTCTTGATCTTCAAAAGTCTCGAAAATTCCGGACACCGCATGTTTGCGCGGCCGCCGGGCTCATGGTTCAGCCGACGATCCCGAGGATGTCGCTTTCCTTCATGATGATCAGGTCCTCGCCCGAGATCTTGACCTCGGTGCCCGACCACTTGCCGAACAGGATGCGGTCGCCCGCCTTGACGTCCAGCGGAGTCACCTTGCCGTCCTCGGCGCGGGCGCCGGAACCGACGGCGACGACTTCGCCTTCCTGCGGCTTTTCCTTGGCCGTGTCGGGAATGATGATCCCGCCAGCGGTCTTCTCCTCAGCCTCGACCCGACGGACGAGGACACGGTCATGAAGCGGCCTGAATGACATAGGTTTGAAACCCCTTGTGCTTGCCAGTTGAACTTTCGCCGGCTGGCACTCCTGTTAGGAGAGTGCCAGCAACGCCGCGCATATGGGTCGCCTCCTTTGGGTCGTCAACACCCCGTTTCAGGGAATTTGGCGCCCGCCGGCGGTAAGTGAGAGCTGCTCGCGCCGTGACCAGCGCCACGCCATCAGGAAAGCGACGATGATGAGGCCGATGGCAAGGCCGGTCCAGATGCCCTGGCCTTTCCAGCCCCTCTCGAACGCCAGCCATGCGCCGGCGCCGATCCCGATCGCCCAATAACCGATGAAGGTGAAAATCATCGGCACTCGGGTGTCGTGGAGCCCGCGCAGCATCCCGGCCCCGACGACCTGGGCGCCGTCGGCCACCTGGAAGATGGCGGCGATGGCGAGGAAGGAAATACCAAGGCTGATGACGTGCGCGTTCTCGGGCACATCCTCGAGGAAGATGGTGATTAGCTCGCGCGGAAATGACCAGATGACGATGGCCATCAGCGCCATGAACCCGACGCCAAGCCACCAGGCCGACCAGCCGGCGCGGCCGACCCCGACCCGGTCACCCTCGCCAAGGTAGCGGCCGACCCGTACCGTCGCTGCCTGGCTCAGGCCCCAGGGGACCATGAACGACAGTGCGGCGATCTGGAGGGCGACCGCGTGGGCCGCGACGGACTGGGCATCGATCAGGCCCATGAGATAGGCGGCGGCGCTGAACACGCCGCCCTCGAAGCCCATGGCGAGGCCGATCGGAAGCCCGATGCGCCACATGTTCCGGAAGCGCGGCCAGTCGGGACGCCAGAACCGGCCGAACAGGTGGAAGCGACGGAACTGCCGGTCGGTGGAGATGACCAGGCCGAGCAGCAGCGCCTGGAGCGCCCAGACAATCGAGCTTGCAATTCCACCGCCGAACAGGCCCCATTCCGGCAGGCCGAACTTTCCGAAGATGAGGCCATATCCCAGCAGGAAATTGAGAGGGATTGCTGCAAGGCTGATCGCGAGGACCCAGCCCGGCCGCTCCAGAGCGGCGACGAAATTGCGCATCGCCTGGAACAGGAGGAAGGGGAAGATCGACCACATATAGCCGTGGAGAAAGATTGCAGCGTCCCGGGCCAGGGCCGGTTCCTGGCCGAGCTGGAGAATGAGCGGCTCGGCGTTCCACAGGATCAGCCAGAGCGGCAGGGTCAGGGTCGCGACCATCCAGAATGACTGCCGGAACGTCCGGCGGACGTCCTGCACCGAGCGCAGCCTCGCGCCGAGCGCTGTCGCCATCATCGGCGAGGAAGCAGTGACCAGTCCGAGGCAGATGAGGGTGAAAGCAAATGTGAGGTTGAGCCCGAGTGCCGCTGCGGCGAGCGGCCGCGCGCCAAGCCAGCCCATCAGCACCACGTCGGTCGCCTGGATGCCGGCCATGGTGAGGTTGGACAGGATGAGCGGCCAGGCGAGCGCCAGCGTCGCGCGCAGCTCCGACCGCCACGGCCGTGACGCTTGTCCGGATGGGTTGGCGATGGCGGCTTCCATGGTCGGCGGTGCGTTAGAGAGGTCGGGTCGATTCTGCCACCGCCCTCGTCGAAAATCCTTGGGGATGGAGGCCCTACTGCTCTAGGTCCTCCACCCAAAGGAGATTGCCATGCCCTTCGTTGCCGCGGTGTGGAAGCTGCTTGTGGGCATCAAGGACGCCCTCGTCCTGCTGTTCATGCTGCTGTTCTTCGGATTGCTTTACGCGGGTCTCTCCGCCCGGCCGCCGGCCATTGGCGAAGGCGTGCTGGCGCTCGACCTCGACGGGGTGCTGGTCGAGCAGGCGGAGCGCACCGACGCCTTTTCCGCCCTCGTCGGCGCCGGAAACATCACCCGCGAATTCGAGCTTCGCGACCTCGTTGCAGCGCTGGATGCCGCAAAGGAGGACGAGAGGGTGAAGGCGATCGCGCTGGACCTCGACGGATTTCTTGGCGGCGGCCAGCCGGCGATCGCTGCTCTCGGCGAGAAGATCCGCGAGGTGAAGAAGGAGAAGCCGGTAATCGCCTTCGCCGCGGGCTATACCAGCGATCGCTACCAGCTTGCCGCCCATGCGTCCGAGATCTGGCTGCCGTCGATGGGCGCAGTCGCAGTCGCCGGCCCCGGTGGAAGCGGCCTCTACTTCAAGGGCCTGCTCGACAAGCTCGGCGTGACCGCAAACATCTACCGCGTCGGGACCTACAAGGCAGCGGTCGAGCCCTTTACCCGAAGCGACATGTCGCCCGAGGCCCGGGAAAACTCCCAGGCGCTTGCCGACGCGCTGCTCGAGACCTGGCGCGAGGACATCGCCCGCGGCCGGCCCGCCGCGATGGCCGGGATCAACCGGTTTCTCGCAGCGCCGGCGGAAGTGGCGCGTGCATCCAATGGCGATCTTGCAAAGGCTGCCCTCGACCTCAAGCTGGTCGACCGGATCGGCGAACGTCGCGATTATGAGCAGCGGCTCGCCGAACTGGGCGGCGAGGACAAGGACGGTCCCTCGCTCTACAAGCGCATTCGTCTTTCGGCTTATGAAAAACAGGCCGTCGATCGCAAGGAGGGCCCGATCGGCGTCGTCACCATCGCCGGCGAGATCATCGACGGCAAGGCGGGGCCCGGCCGCGCCGGCGCCGAGACCATTGTGCGCGCTCTCGAGAAGGGCCTTGCGACCAAGCGCATCAAGGCGCTGGTGGTCCGGATCGACAGCCCAGGGGGCTCGGTGCTCGCGTCCGAGCGGATCCGCCAGGCGCTTCTGGCCGTGAAGGCCAGGGACATCCCGGTCGTCGTTTCGATGGCCAGCGTTGCCGCTTCCGGCGGCTATTGGGTTGCCACTCCTGCAAACCATGTCTTCGCCGAGCCATCGACCATCACCGGTTCGATCGGCGTGTTCGGAATCCTGCCGAGTTTCGAGGGATCGCTGGCAAAGCTCGGGATTGGCGCGGACGGGGTGAAGACGACTCCGCTCTCGGGCGAACCGGACCTGCTGAACGGGCCCTCGCCCGAGGCCGATGCCCTGATCCAGGCAGGAGTGGAGCAGGTCTATCGCAAGTTCCTGACGATCGTCGCCGAATCGCGCCGCAAGTCACCGGCCGAGGTCGACCAGCTCGCCCAGGGCCGTGTCTGGGCGGGCGGCGCTGCACGCCAGCTCGGCCTTGTCGACGGGTTCGGAGGCATGGACGAAGCGGTCGCCAAGGCGGCCGAACTCGCCAAGCTCGGTGAGGACGAACGGGACGTTACCTACCTCGAGGAACAGCCCGGATTTGCCGACCAGCTGTTCAGCAGCTGGGCCGGCCAGGAGGAGGCGGGCGAGAATATTCCCGCCGATGCGTTCGCAGGCCTCGCGCCGGCGCCCGAAGCCCTTGTTGCCCGGGCCCTCGCTGAAATGCGCTCGATCCTCGATGGGCCCTCGATCCAGGTCCGCTGCCTCGAATGCCCGCCGGTTGGCGCTCCACCCCGGCTGGGGCCGGAAGAGCGCGGCTGGCTGGCCCGACTGCTTAGCTGGACCTGACCTTCTCGCCATCGCCGTTGCCATTGCGACGGCGGATGGTGAGCGGAAGAAGAGTCAGCGCGAGCAAAGTCATGATGAGCGACAGGACCGCAAAGCTGACGACCCATGGATTGTGGGTATCCTCGCGCCCCTCGAGGTCCATGATGTGCAGGCCCCACATGAAATCGTAGATGCGCCACCAGCGGGTCCGGCGGGCGACAATTTCTCCCGAACCGCCATCAATGTAGAAATGGGCATTGTCGGTCATCTCGACGCGCCATCCGTCCATCGCGCGGCGAAGCTCGAGCGGCGGCGCGTCCGGGTCGACCCGGCTGACCGAGGCGATCCGTGCACTGCCCTTGTAGCGGGCCATGAGTTCCTTTGCCGCCTCGGCGGCGCCAAGCCGCGGCAGCAGCATGCCAGTCGCCGGGTTAGCAAGCCTGGACTCGCCATCGGCGAACCGGATTTCCCAGCGGAGGCCGTCGGCGCGCGGCTCGAGCGACATTGAACTGACCTGCCGGCCCTCGAGATTGGGCGCCAGCAGCGGCCCGGCTAGGTTCATCGCGGCAGGCGGCGAAACCAGATGCTCCCCCCGCACTTCCTCGATTGGCCTGGCAACCATGACCAGTCCGGAAACTACCCAGAACAGCATCGGCAGGCCGACCAACCAGCCGAGCCACACGTGCCAGCGGCGGAGCCGCGAGCGCAATCCCCTCATTCCCAACTCCAGGTCCACGCCGCGCGCGAGGTCATGCCCGGTCGGTCCCCCGGCCCTACAACATCGAGTCGCGAATGACCCCGTTAGCGGGGCAGCCAACGGAAATCATGTTTTTTGTAAAATTGCTGTTAACGCGGACCAGCGTCGACCTAGATGTGGATTGGTTTTCCGGTCACCGCCATCGCCGCTTCCTTGAGCGCTTCCGAGTGGGTCGGGTGAGCATGGCAGGTATAGGCGATGTCCTCGG
>CAZQLI010000159.1:0-4983 GCA_964594145.1 uncultured Sphingomonas sp.
TCAAATGGGGCTGATGCGCCCAATCGCGGCCTTGGGCCTCGCCATGGCGTCCGGCGCATGTTTTTCGGTTCTCGTAAGGCGGGAGCAGCGCCGCGAAATTCCGCTGGTCCCGGTGGACCTCCTGGGTGACCGCCAGTTTCGAAGAGCGGTCCTGGCATCCATCTGCTGCTTCACTGCCCAGTCAGCAGGTCTCCTGGCTCTACCCTACTACGTCCAGCTCGAACTGTCTGGAACGAGCCTCGCGGCAGGGCTCGTTCTTGCCTGCTGGCCTATCGCCGTTGCGACAAGCAGCAATTTGTCGAACCGCCTCGCGCAGCTCCACGGCGCACGCCTGCTGTGCAGTGCCGGCGCTTCCATCCTGGCCGCGGGGCTACTGTCCGCCGCCCTGCTTCCCACGGGGTTGGGTATCGCGGTCCTGGCAATCTGCGCTATGATATGCGGGGCCGGCTTCTCGCTCTTCCAGATCCCCAATAATCACACCCTGTTTCTCACGGCCACCGCCGAACGAAGCGCTGCAGCGGGCGGAATGCAGGGGACGGCTAGACTGGCCGGGCAGACGGCGGGTTCTCTCCTCATTGCGCAGATCTTCGCCTCTCAGCATAATGCCGCGCCGGCTCGGCTCGCAATGGCCGTCGCCGCCCTCGCGGCGGTGGCCGCCGCAATCGTCTCGTCCCGGCGGTCGGTGCCCGACAGCGGCCCGGTGGTTGGCGGATTGATTGGAAATGCCAATGGATAGGCCGAGGGGGACTGCCGAGCGACAGTGGATCGAGCGCATTGCGGAGATGCGCACGGAGCGGCTGCGGTTGCGCCGCGCTTCAGACGATGATCTCGATGCCATCTTTGAAATCATGTCCGATCCGGAAACGATGCGCTTCTGGTCGTCGCCACCACATGGCTCGCGAGAGGAAACGGCACGGTGGCTCGGCAGCATGATCGATGCCGACCGTTCCGAGCAATCCGACGAATTCATCCTCGAATTCAAAGGTCGGGTCATCGGCAAGCTCGGTGCGTGGCAACCTCCGGAGATCGGCTTCTTCCTTCACCGCAACTACTGGGGCAGGGGGCTGGCGGCCGAGGCGCTTCAGCAATTTATCGCTTATGCTGCCGGTCGGGGCCTCGATTGCCTGACTGCCGACGTCGACCCGCGCAACCATAGCTGCATCCGACTGCTCGAACGCGCGGGCTTCGAGCGGTCGGGGATGAAGACAGCGAACCATGTCGTTGCTGGACAAGCATGTGATAGCCTGTTCCTGCGGCGAGATCTCCGGGACGTCCCGACAGGGGAGGGGCCAAATCCATGAAACTGGCATTGAAGATCATCGGCGGGCTTGCTGGCCTCGTCATCGTCCTCGTCATGATGGCGGCAGCCTATGTCTACATGACCGCGCTGGAGCCAACGCGGCGCATTGCTTTCCAGAATATCGTGGTTGCCGATCCGGGCCATCCCGACATCATTGCGGCCGCCTGGTATCCGACAACCGCGAAGCCCGGGTTCGTGTTTCTAGGGGCAAGCGGCGCCATGCTCGCGAATGGCGGTCCGGTCGAAGGCGAGCGTCTCCCGCTCATCATATTTTCCCATGGCTCCGGCGCCGCCTCGCAAAGCCATGCCGACACCGCGATTGCCCTTGCGGAAAAAGGCTTCATCGTCATCGCCCCGACCCATACCGGCGACAATTTCCAGGACGGCAGCGACGCCGGGAAGCCGGGCTGGTTCGTTAACCGGGCCCGGCACGTCGAGCGGACCATCGATGCGGCACTGAAGACCTGGCAACACCGCGCGCACGTCGATGCCGGGCGGATCGGGATATTCGGTTTCTCGGCCGGCGCAACGACCGCGCTCATCAATATTGGCGGGCGGCCTGACCTCAGCCGGATCTGGAGCCAATGCGCTTCTGCGCCAGAGTTTGTCTGCAAGCTGTTGTCGCCGGCCGAGTACCGGGAAATGCCCCCCGTCGAATGGAAAAGAGATTCTCGCATCCGCGCCGCGGTGCTTGCAGCGCCCGGCCTGGGATTTGCGTTCGCGCCGTCAGGCGTAACCGGCGTTGAGGTGCCGGTCCAGCTCTGGGCCGGATCCGCCGATGACACGGTTCCGCTGGCGACCAATGCCGGGCTTATTGGCACTATCCTCGGCCAGCGTGCCGACATGCATATTGTCCCGCGGGCGACACACTATTCCTTCCTGATGCCGTGCGGGCTCATCGGCCCTCCGCAGATCTGCGCGGACCCGGAAGGGTTCGACCGGACCGACTTCCATCGCCGGTTCAACTCCGAGGTCGCGGCTTTTTTCACCTCGCGACTAAACTGAAGCGCCGCTGCGCTAGGAGGTGACGGTTTGTGGGTTGAGACCGGCCCCCAATTTGTCCACCAGTGCGACGATGACCATCGCATCGATCCCGGTCTATTTCGACCGTCGACAGCTTTTGCACCAACCGGTCCAGGAACTCCATAATGGGGGCTGGGCAGCCTATGCCGAGAAAAGCGACCGCGCCGAGAATATCCTTTCCTGGCTGACTGACGCCAGGCCTGTCACCGACTTCGGACCGGAGCCCATACTCGCTGTCCATGACGCCGATTACGTCGCGTTCCTGCAAGCTGCCCACCAGGAATGGCGGGCAGCGGGGCGCGCTGGCGATGCGATCGGTTATACCTGGCCGGTGGTGCGGCGCCGGGACCTTGCACTCCAGAGGATCGATGCCCGGATCGGCCGCTACAGCTTCGATGCCGCGACCCCGATTGCGCAGGGAACATGGGAAGCCGCCTACTGGAGCGCGCAGACGGCGCTTACCGGCCTTGCTGCCGTCGCTTCAGGGGAAGCGCATACGGCCTTTGCCCTTTGCAGGCCGCCAGGCCACCATGCCGGCAGCGACTATTGTGGCGGCTATTGCTACTTCAACAATGTTGCCATCGCCGCGGGCGAGGCACGCCGCCTCGGGCGCCGCGCCGCGATCCTCGACATCGACTATCATCACGGCAACGGCACCCAGGACATCTTCTACGCGGATGGCGACCTGTTGTTCGTATCGATCCACGCCGACCCGGCGACGGATTATCCCTTCTTCTGGGGACATGCTGACGAAGACGGCGAAGGAGAGGGCAAGGGCAGTAACCTCAACCTGCCGCTTCCGCGCGGCACCGGGATCGCCGACTATCTCGTTGCCCTTGAACGGGCGATCGACGCTATCGAGGCACATCGCCCCGACCTGCTTTTATTGTCGTTCGGGGCCGACACGTTCGAGAATGACCCGATTTCCAGCTTCCGCCTCAAGCGGGACGATTTCCCGGTGATCGCCGAGCGGATTGCTGGGCTCGGGCTTCCGACGCTGGTCGTCATGGAAGGAGGCTACGCGGTCGAGGAGCTTGGCGAGAATGTCGCGGCGTTCCTGTCTGGCCTCGATCGACGCTAGTCGTCGATCCGCCGCTGCTCAGGAAGCGTTTAGAAGCATCGAGCGCACGGCAGTCTTCACCAGCGGAATCCTCCGACCAAGCCGGATCGCTGCATGGCGGGCGGCCCGGGCCGCAGGCCGTTCGTCATTGTAAAGCCGGACGATCATGTTCGTTGCCCTGTAAATCGGAAGGGCAGCCTTGCGATGAGCGATACCATAGCGTTCGAGCAATGATGGCGCGGACCAGTCTTCGCCGATCCGGATCGCGGCGCGGGTCATGCCCGCCAGCCGGTCCGCGCTGGAAAGGCCGAGGTTGAACCCGTGCGCGGTGACCGGATGCATCCCGACCGCGGTATCGCCGACCAGGGCAGCGCCAGGAACCGCAAAGCGATCGGCAAAGGTGGTGACCAGCGGATAGACATGGCGAGTGCTTGCAACGCGCATCCTGCCGAGCCGGAATCGATAGCGGGCCGAGAGCTCGGCACCGAGTTGCTCGTCACTGTGAGATGCCAGCCTTTCAGCCTGTTCCAGCGGAAGAGTGAGGACGGCGGAGGACAATTTTCCATTGAGCGGCAGCAGTGCAAAAGTCTGGCCATGGCCGAACCACTCGGTGGCGACATGGCCATGGTCGAGGTCATGCTCGACCCGGCAGACCAGCATCGCCTTTCCCACCGGGTTCACCTCTGCGCCGATCCCGAGCTGCTTTCGCACTGACGAGAAGCGGGAGTCCGCCGCGACCAGCATCCGCGCGGATATCGTCGAGCCATCGGCGAGTGTCACTTCGGCGCCCCAAGCCGATGCGCTTGCGCTTTTGACTTCCACCCCCGTTCGAAGCTCCACCCCGTCCTGTGCGGCTATGCAATCGTAAAGCGCCTTGCGGATGAGGTGATTGGAGGCGAGCATGCCAAGACCCTGGCCCGGACCGGCCCCGGTATCGAATGTGAGTGCCAGCGGAGACGCCCCGTTGAGCACCCGCGCCTTCCTCAGCAGGGAGATTTCTTCCTGGGGCATGCGGGCCCAGGCACCGAGTTCCACCAGCGTACGGATGCTGCGGTGCGTGAGCGCGATCTCGCGTCCGTCATAGGCCGGGTTGGCAAGGACGTCCTGCTGCTGCCGTTCGAGGACCAGGATCTTGAGCCCGGTGCCTTCGAGCGCCCTTGCAAAGCTTAGGCCGGCGGGCCCGCCGCCGACGATGATGATGTCGCTGTCCATCGGGCGACGATAGGAATGGCGGCCGATGCGTCGTTGCGCCAAGTCAATTTGCGATGGCGCAATGCCGGTTAGCGTTGGAGGTTGGGCAATTCCACGCGTCGATCAGGCGACCCAAGCGCCCGCGCGAATAGCTCGGCCGTTCGTTTTTTCAGGAGCCTGCCTGGCGTGCACGGCAGGCCGTTCGGGCGGTCACTCCGCGGTAGTAGGGTCGATCGTTGCCCGGACCTGCGAGATGCTGTTGGCTGGAAAGCCCGCCTTTTCGGCATGTTCGCGGATGAGATCGGCGCTCGGAGCGCGATAGATGCAGTAGATCTTGTCGTCGGTCACATAGCTGTGGACCCACTGGATATCCGGCCCGAGGTTGTTGAGGACGGCGCAGGATTGCTCC
>CAZQLI010000160.1:0-4953 GCA_964594145.1 uncultured Sphingomonas sp.
TGGGGAGCGACGCCGTTGGCCGTTCCCGAGATTGCGACCTCGGTCCCGCCCTTGTCGGCGGTGACGACATCGGTCATGGTCTGGCTGTCGGCCCAGACGTTCGAGAACCACTGCGCTCCGCGCATCGTCTCGCGCTGCTTGAAGCGCGAATAATACAGCTCGAGGATGGTGTGGACCCGGTCTGACGGCTCCCACTCGAGAATGCCGATGCCCGCGAGGCGCTTGTTGGTGCGCGAGTAGGCGAAGATTTCCTGGCCGTTGAGGAACATCGCGCTCGCAGCGCTCGCCGGGTCGATGACCGGGTTGCCGTTGATCTCCGCCGGGAAGACCTCGTAGCTATAGCCCTTGGTGTGGCGATTGCTCGAGGGAGAATCGAGGTAGGCAATGCCGACCGCGATGCCGAGCTCCGGGGTCAGCTGGTCGATGTAGCTGGCCGATGCACGCATGCCCCATTTCTTGACGTCGTCGTTGAGCTGGTCGCCCGTGTTGACTTCGCCGCGAAGGTTGAGCGCGATCGCCTTCTTTCCATAGGAAAGCGGACGGACGGTCCTAAGGTCGGCGGTGCCGGCGAGGCCGAAGCCGGCGATATTGGCGTCGGGCGTCTTGTAGATGACGACGCTCTGCAAAAGCTCCGAGGGATATTGGTCGAACTCGACGGCACGGTTGTCGCCGGAGCTCGCCTGCTGGCGCCCGTTCAGGAGGGTGGTCGTGAAATCCGGCGCAAGGCCGCGGATCGAGATGACCTGGGCTCGGCCGCCGACGCGCTGCGCTGCAAGGCCCGGAAGGCGCGCGATCGATTCGGCGATGGAAATGTCGGGGAGCTTGCCGATGTCCTCGGCGGTTACCGCCTCGACGATCCCCTGCTCGCGGCGCTTGATGTTGACCGCGCCCTGGACGCCGGCGCGAATGCCGGTGACGACGATCTCCTGCCCGGCATCGCCGGCAGGTTCCGGGTTGCCCGGCGTTGGGACCGCGTCCTTGGGCTCCTCGGCGGAATTGGCCGGTTGGGACGAATCCTGGGCCGCGAGCGCATGGGCCGGCGCAGCCAGTGCAAAAGCCAGGAGACCGCTGGAGCAGGCACTTGCAAGCAAGCGCGCATATGAAGTTCGCACACCACGGAAACTGCTCATTCCGTCAAATCCCCTTAGCTCCTGAAAAGCCCCGCGTTCTTGGCGACGCGTTGGCCTGCGCTGCCCCCAATTGGAAGCGCTTCCATTTGCTGCGGTAAAGTCCGGCGGCTGTCAACCCGCCGAGCGTTGCTCAAATGACACGGGCGGTTGAACTTCGAACGACGAGCTCGTGGTCAATGAACTGGTTGGGAGGCGCCTCGTCCTCGCCGGGCTCGGGCTGGACGAGCAGGTAGACGGCCCGCTCCGCCAGCTGCTTGATCGGCTGGCGCATGGTGGTGAGCGGAGGCCAGATGATCTCGGACATGGGCGTATCGTCAAAGCCGGTAACCGATACCTGGTCGGGGATTGCGATGCCTGCCCGGTGAAGGGCCAGCATCGCCCCGGCCGCCATGTCGTCGTTGGCGCAGGCGAGCGCTGTAAAGCGGGCATTTTCGGAGCGAAGCCTGTCGGCTGCCTCGACCCCCGACTTGAAAGTGAAATCGCCGGTTGCCGAAACCGGCTCCGACCGGATCCCGGCAGCCTCGAGGGCGTCGAGGATTCCATCGAAGCGAAGCGCCGCCGCGCGGTGGTCAGGAGGCCCCTTGGCAAAGGCAAGCTCCCTGTGCCCGAGCGAAACGAGATGTTCGCCGAGCGCCCTTCCCGCCGCGCGCTCGTCGATTCCGACCGAGGCAATGTGCGAGCGTGCTTCCTCGCCCGCCGAAATCGCGACCGCGCGAATGCCAAGGCGCCTCGCGCCGGCGACGAGCTCGAGGTCGTCGGACAGCGGCGGCGACAGGAGGATCCCCGCCGGCCGGTCGCGCTCGACGATCGACAGGAGAAGCGACGCGGCGGTTTCGCTGCCAGGTTCGATCGAGCGGGTGATGAGCTCGAGGCCAAGCGAGGAGCAGCCGCGAAGCGCGCCAAGCTCGAGGCCGGCGTCATAATAGCTGTTCGGCTCGCGCTCCGGGCTGTGCGCGTGGATGAGCATGATCTGCCGGCTGGCGCCGCTCGCCAGGGCCCGGGCCTGGAGGTTCACGCGATAACCAAGTGACTCGATCGCCTGCTCGACTCGGCGGCGGGTCTCGGGCCTTACGTTCGGCCCGTTGTTGAGCACCCTGGACACGGTGACCCGCGCCACCCCGGCAGCCTTGGCAACGTCATCGATGGTCAGGTTACGGTTGCTCACCCTACCAGATAGGCAGTTGTCAGCGCCGGGGGCAACATCAGAAAACCGCCAAACTTGATGATGGGTCTGGCTGCGCATAGCCTCGCTGCGATGCGCGGCATCTTCCCTGCACTGCTCATTCTCCTCTGCGGCCCGGCAACTGCCGAGGGGCCGGCGAGGGGCAATATCCTCATATTCTCGCACACGACCGGCTTTCGCCATGACTCCATTCCAGCCGGGACCGCCGCGGTGGAGAAGATCGCTGTAAAACGCGGCCTCGCCGTTACGAAAAGCGAGGACCCGGAGCTTTTTTCGAGCGAGAGCCTCAGGCGCTTTCGGGTCATCGTCCTCCTTAGCACCACCACCGACCCCAAGGATCCCGCTTCCGAATGGCTGACGGGCGACAGGCGGACTGCGCTGGAGGATTTCGTCGCCCGCGGCGGCGGCATTCTCGCGATCCACGCTGCTGCCGATTCCCATTATCACTGGCCCTGGTACACGAGGCTGATCGGCGGTCATTTCGAGCGCCATCCGCCAGGCACCCCCAAGGGCAGCGTCTCCACGCTATTGCCTCGGCATCCGGCGATGCGCGGCCTCCCGTCCAAAATCGAGCGGGTCGACGAATGGTATTATTTCGACGACCTCGATCCCGGCTCGACCTTCCTCATGACGCTCGATCCGCAGTCGATCGGGGAAAGCGATGCCAACCCCAACCCGATGGCCTGGACCAGGAAGGTGGACGGAGGCCGGGTTTTCTACACAGCCATGGGCCACACCAAGGAAAGCTATTCGGAACCATTCTTCCTCAAGCACCTTGCCAACGGCCTCGACTGGCTCCTGGCGGCCCCGTCCGGAAAGGCGGTCGAGGGGAAATAATCGCCGGGCCGTGCCGCAATGCGCAGCTTTCAGGCTGCGCAGTGCCGGCGTCAGTTTTTCGGTCGAAGCTCGGGATCGCCGTTCGGACGATGCGCCAATTCCAGCCCGAACGCGATGGCAAGGCTGCGTGCCAGCCCCTCGGGGTTGCCTATCCGGTAGACGCCGGTCACCCGCAATTGCTGGACCCCGGGATCGGGGATGTGGATCTGCTTGGGGCTGTAGCGGTTTGCCCGGCCGACCGCCGAAGCCAGGGATTCGTCATCGAACTCGAGCATGCCAGTTGGCCAGTCGGGATCGCTTTTTCCAGTCGGGCTCAACAGCTCGCCCTTGGCAACGACGGTGGCACCCTCCCCGACCCTCGCATTTTCCTGGCCGGTGCTGAGCGAAACATCGCCGCTGACACTCGACACGGTGACATCTCCTCCTTCGAGACTGATGTCGAACGTCGCGCCGCCCGCCTTGACCTCGGTGCCGGCCGCCGTCACCTCGAATGGCCGATCGGGATTGGCCGATGCAAAGCGCGCCCTTCCACGGCGGAGGATCGCGCGGCCCGGGCGATCGCCGGGCTCATATTCCACCGCGCTATTGGTATCGAGCATGATCTTCGAACCGTCGGAGAGCTGGATCGTCCTGATTTCACCGACAGCGGTCGAGACCATGAGCAGCGCGGGACGGCCCGAGAAGACGCCGACGCCCGGCAGGAACAGTGCCGCGGGGACGGCAAGCAGCACTGCGACCGTGGCGGCAATGGCAAGGCGCGACGAGGCCGGGCCGGGCTCGGCAACCCCGGGCGCCGGGTGCGAATAATCATAGCCCGAGAGGCGCAGCACCGCTGCCGCGTCGAATGACCTCGCGACGCCCTGATAGGCGGCGGCATTCCTGGGATCTGCGCGCCAGCGGTCGAACCGCTGCCGCAACCGCTCGGCATCCTCGCCCCGCATGCGCGCGAACCAGCGCGCCGCGGCTTGGCGACGGCGCTCACGCGCGCTGAACCATGACAGCAACTCCACGCCAGCTAACGACGGTGCAGCAACCGATCGATCTGCGCGATCGCCCTGCTCATCTGCTTTTCCACCCCTTTCACGCTGATCCCGAACTGCTCGGCAATCTCGCCATAGCTCAAACCATGGATCCGGTGCGCCACGAAAATTGCGCGGGTCCGTGGCCTGAGACGTTGCATAGCCGCCTCGACCCTATCCAGCATGTCGCGGGTCTCGAGGTGACGGACGGGATCGATGCCGGATTCAAGCTCGGTATCGTCGAGCTCGACCGGTTGGTCGAGCGGCAGGTTACGACGCGCCCGATCGTGAAGGAGGTTGCCTGTAACCCTCGTCAGATAGGCCTCGGGCTTCTCCAGCTCCCGCAGCTTGTCGCCGCCGAGCCGCACCATCCTGGCGAAGATCTCGTGGAGCATGTCGCTGGCCTCTTCGCTGTCGTGCACCCGTCGGCGAAGCATCTTCATCAACCGGCCGGTCTGCGTGCGGTACAGGCTCTCGAGCAATTCCAGGCTCGCCTCGTCATGCTCGGGATGCGGCGACTGCGATGCGTCGCGGTCCGCTCCGATATCGGCCTTGCTGGTTACCGCCTTGTTTGCCGCCATCTGCAGCCTCTCCTTCGACGAGGCTCGGCTGGCAAAAGCCGGGTGTTGAGAACATGCTTGGACATGCGTCGCCGTCTTTAGCCCGCGTGGGGCCTGGACATGCACGGCGACCACCCGGCCTTGGGAGACCGGCGGTCATCAAGCGAGGTTCTCACGCCTCGGCGCCCTTCATGGACGCGATTTCAGATTAGAAAGGGTATCGT
>CAZQLI010000161.1:0-3053 GCA_964594145.1 uncultured Sphingomonas sp.
GGTACGGCTTCAAGATGGAAAGCTATGACGCGATCAACGAGAATATCGCGTTCGTCCACAACGCCGGCGCCTGCGCGATTGTCCACTCGGACGATGCCAATGGCATCCAGCGGTTGAACCAGGAAGCCGCCAAGGCGATGGCCGCGGGCCGGCGTGCCGGCATTCCCATTACCGAGGAAGTGGCCTGGACCTGGCTGAGTTCCAATCCCGCGAAGTCGCTCGGCATCTTCGAGCAGACGGGAAGCCTGAAGGCCGGGAAAATGGCCGATGTCGTGCTGTGGAACGGCAATCCGTTCAGTGCCTATACCCGGCCCGACAAGGTGTGGATCGACGGCGCCTTGCTGTACGACGCCGCGAACCCCAAGCTTCGCCCGGTGAGCGATTTCGAGCTTGGCCAGCCAGGCGAAGGAGATGTGAAATGAGGCATCTCGCACTGATTGCAGCGCTGCTGGCAGGAAGCGTGTCTCCTGCCGCGGCCGAGACAATCGCGATCACCAACGGGACGCTCGTCATCGGCGATGGCTCCGAGCCGATCGTCGGCGGCACCGTCGTCATTCGCGACGGGCGGGTCGTTTCCGCGGGGAGCAACGTCAGCGTTCCGGCCGGGGCCCGGGTGGTCGATGCCACCAACAAGTGGGTGACGCCAGGGATCGTCGCCGGCTTCTCGCGATTGGGCCTTGCCGAGGTCGACCTCGGCGCCTCGGGATCGGACGATACCGATACCGGCGGAAGCCCGTTCAACGCCGCGATCGACGTCACGCCCGCCGTCAATCCCAAGGCCTCGACCATTGCCGTCAGTCGCACCGACGGGGTGACCCGAGCGGTTGTTGCGCCGGTCGCCGGAAAGAGCATCTTCGGCGGCCAGGGCGCAATCATCGATACCGGCGACGACATGGACCCGATCCTTCGAGCCCGGGCCTTCCAGTTCGTCGAGCTTGGCGAAGGCGGGGCAGGGCGCGCCGGTGGCTCGCGCTCCTCGGCGTTCGTCCTGTTCAAGAACGCGCTTCGCGAGGCGCGCGACCTCGCCGGGCTGAGGCAGCAGCCGCTGACCGGCCGGCAACGCGTCGATCCGCAGCAGGCCGAGATCCCCTACGAGGAGCAGCCGAACCCCAATCTCCTGTCGCGGGATGCGCGGCGCAGCGAGGACGTTCTTCTGACCCGTTTCGATGCGGCGGCGCTGGTCCCGGTGGTTCGCGGCAACCAGCTGCTGCTGGTCCATGTCGAGCGGGCGATCGACATCCTCAACGTCCTCGACCTCCGCCGCGAGTTCCCGGCGCTGAAGCTCGCGCTGGTCGGCGCAACCGAGGGCTGGACGGTCGCCGACCGGATCGCCCGGTCCGGGGTGTGGGTGATTGCTTCCGCGCTGAACGACCTCCCGGCGAGCTTCGAGATGCTCGCCGCGACCCAGTCGAACGTCGGGCGGATGCGTGCCAGCGGGGTCAAGGTCGCGATCGGGATGATCGACGACAATGACACGCGCAATGTCCGCAACCAGCGCCAATATGCCGGCAACCTCGTCGCACTTGGAAAGGTCCCGGGAGCCGCCGGCGTCAGCTGGGGCGAGGCCTTTGCGATGATCAGCTCGAGGCCTGCCGAGGCGGTTGGCCTTGGCCGGGAGATCGGCAGCCTTGGCGCTGGCCGCCGGGCGGACGTTGTTGTCTGGTCGGGCGATCCGCTCGAGCTCGACAGCGCCGCCGAGGCGGTCTGGATCGACGGTGTTCGCCAGCCCCTCGACAATCACCAGACGAAGCTTCGCGACCGTTACCGCTCGCTCGAGCGCGGCGCCTTGCCCGAGGCCTATCGGCGATGACCGCGTTCGGGATCCTTGCGCTGGCATCGGCAGCCTTTGTCGGGACCCACTTCCTCATGTCGCATCCCCTCCGGGCGCCCCTTGTCGGGGCGATGGGCGAGCGCGGCTTTGCCGCCTTTTATTCTCTGGTCGCGCTCGCGACCTTCGGCTGGATGGTCTGGGCCTATCCCGCGGCGAGCGCCGAGAAGCCGCAATTGCTGTGGGATGCCGGCAGGCCGGGCTTTGTCATCTCGACGCTCCTCATGTGGCTTGGATCGGTCCTGTTCATGGGCTCGCTGCGCCGCAACCCGGCTTTTCCACGGCCGGGAAAGCCCATTGCCCGGATTGGAGAGCCGACGGGAGTCTTCTCGATCACCCGGCACCCGATGATGTGGGGCTTCGCGCTCTGGGCGGCGACCCACGCGATCGTCAACCCGACCGCGGCGAGCCTTGTCATTTGCGTCGCCATCGCGTTGCTGGCGCTGGTTGGGGGCGCGGCACAGGATTCGAAGAAGACCAAGCTGCTCGGCGACTCCTGGGCCGAGTGGCGCTCGAAGACGAGCTTCGTCCCCTATGGCCGCGGGCTCCGCTCGGCCGACGGCTTCGCGCTCGTGACCGGGACGATTGCGTGGCTGGCGGCGAGCTGGGCGCATGGTGCGCTCGGTCATCGACCGGCCGGAGTCTTTGCCTTTTTCGGCTAGGGGGTTCGCGCTAAGGCCGCCCGCATGAGCAGAAAATTTTTCGGAACTGACGGGATTCGTGGCCGCACCAACCAGGCGCCGATGACCGCCGATGTCGCCATGCGCGTGGGCCAGGCAGCAGGCACTTATTTCCTTCGGGGCTCCCACCGCCACCGCGTCGTGATCGGCAAGGATACGAGGCTATCGGGCTACATGATGGAGTCAGCGATGGTCGCCGGCTTCACGTCGGTCGGAATGGACGTGATCCTGCTCGGGCCGATGCCGACGCCCGCCGTCGCCATGCTGACGAAGGACCTTCGGGCCGACCTCGGCGTGATGATCTCGGCCAGCCACAATCCCTTCGCCGACAATGGCATCAAGCTGTTCGGGCCTGACGGTTACAAGCTGTCCGACGCGGCGGAGATGGAGATCGAGCGGCTGATGGCCGAGCCCGCCGCCTTGATCGACGCGCCCCAGATCGGCCGGGCCAAGCGGATCGAGGATGCGCGCGGGCGTTATGTCCATTTCGCCAAGTCGACCTTTCCAGGCCAGCTTCGCCTCGACGGTCTCAAGGTGGTCGTCGA
>CAZQLI010000161.1:3063-4932 GCA_964594145.1 uncultured Sphingomonas sp.
GGCGCGGCCTATCATGTCGCCCCTGACGCGCTCTGGGAGCTCGGGGCCGACGTCGTCCCGCTCGGTACCCAGCCCGACGGGACCAACATCAACCATGGCTGCGGATCGACCGCGCCCGACGTGCTGCGCGAGACGGTGGTCGCCGCGGGCGCCGATCTCGGGCTTGCCCTCGACGGTGACGCCGACCGGCTGATCGTCGTCGACGAGAAGGGCGAGCTGGTCGACGGCGACCAGCTCATGGCCCTAATCGCATTGTCGCAGCAGCGGCGCGGGACGCTTCGGGGCGGCGGCATCGTCGCCACCGTGATGTCCAACCTCGGGCTCGAGCGGCGGCTCGGCGAGGCAGGCCTCGACATGCACCGGACCTCGGTCGGCGATCGCTACGTGCTCGAGGCGATGCGAGCCATGGACCGGAACGTCGGCGGGGAGCAGTCGGGCCATATCATCCTCAGCGACCATGCGACCACCGGCGACGGGCTGGTCGCCGGGCTACAGGTGCTCGCGGCGCTGGTGGAGACCGGCAAGGTGGCAAGCGAGCTGCTCCACATGTTCGAGCCGGTCCCCCAGCTCCTCCGCAACGTCCGGTTCAACGGCGGGATGCCGCTCGATGACGAGCGGGTGAAGCTGGAGATCGCAAGCGCCGAGAAGGAGCTCGGCGAGGCCGGGCGCCTCGTCATCCGCAAGTCGGGAACCGAGCCCCTGATCCGGGTCATGGCGGAGGGCGACGACCCCGACATGGTCGAGCGGCTGGTCGGGCGAATCTGCGATGCGGTTGCGGCTGCTTAACCAATAGCGTCTATGGATGAATCCATGACGGCGAAAACTCCCCGCATCCTCATCATCGCAGGCTCCGATTCGGGCGGGGGCGCGGGTATCCAGGCCGACATCAAGACCGTGACCATGCTTGGCGGCCACGCGATGACGGCGATCACCGCGGTGACTGCACAGAACACGCGCGGCGTCACGGCAGTCCACCCGGTGCCGGCCGAGGCGGTGCTGGCCCAGATCGACGCCGTGGTCGAGGATATCGGCGTCGACGCGATCAAGCTCGGGATGATCGGCTCGCCATTTACCGCACGCATCATCGCCGAGCGGCTGGAAGGGCTCGAGGGCATACCGATAGTGTTCGACCCGGTGATGCTGGCGACGAGCGGCGCGACCCTCGCCGACGATGCAACCGTCGCTGCCTTTGGAAAGCTGATGGACGTCGCGACGATCGCGACCCCGAACCTTCCCGAGCTAAGGCGTCTCTCCGGCGAGGAGGACGAGGTCGCCGGCGCACTGAAGCTGGTATCGGCGCACCGCTGCGCTGTGCTCATCAAGGGCGGTCACGAGGAGGGCAATGCCCTCGCGGACGCGCTGATCGAGGAAGACAATATGACGAGCTGGCAGGGCCAGCGGATCGAAACGCCCTCCACCCACGGCACCGGCTGCACCCTTGCAAGCGGCATCGCCTTCTACCTCGGCGCTGGCCTCGGCCTCGCCCAGGCGGTGGAGCGGGCACGGTTGTTCGTTCGGATGGCACTCCACGAGGCGCCGGGCCTCGGCGGCGGTCATGGCCCGCTCGGCCAGCAGGCGGTGCGGTTCGACACCGGGCTTGGCCTTCGCCTCAACCAGGTGACCGTGACCGGCACCGATTTTCCGAAGATGGTCGAATTCTATCGCAAGCTCGGGCTCAAGCAGATCGTCGACAGCCCCGAGAACCAATATGCCCGGTTCGAGGCCGGCGGGGTTACCTTCTCGGTCCAGTGTGATCCCGATGCGCAAAGCAGCGATACGGTCGCGGTCTATTTCGAGTGCGATGATCTCGACGAGCGTGTCGAGAGGCTTGCAAGGGCAGGGCTGTTGTTCGAGCACGGACCCCGCAAC